>JAQGKA010000147.1 GCA_028290355.1 Tardiphaga sp.
CATGATCTCGTAGGTCTGGGCGTTCTTCAGCATGCCGTCCTGATGGATGCCGCTCTCATGGGCGAAGGCGTTGCGGCCGACGATCGCCTTGTTGTACTGCACCGGGAACGAGGTCGCCGCCGAGACCACTTTCGAGGCCCGCGTCAGCATGGTGGTGTCGATCTTGTTCCAGTACGGCAATTTGTCGTTGCGCACCTTCATCGCCATCACGACTTCCTCGAGCGCGGCGTTGCCGGCGCGCTCGCCGATGCCGTTGATGGTGCATTCGATCTGCCGCGCGCCGCCGCGGATGCCGGCCATCGAATTGGCCACGGCCATGCCGAGGTCGTTGTGGCAATGCACCGAGAACACCGCCTTGTCGGAGTTCGGCACGGTCTCGCGGACCCGCTTGAACAGGTCGTAGTATTCCTCTGGCACGCTGTAGCCGACGGTGTCGGGAATGTTGATGGTGGTGGCGCCGGCCTTGATGGCGGCCTCGACGCAGCGGCACAGGAAGTCGAATTCGGTGCGGGTGCCGTCTTCGCTCGACCATTCGACGTCGTCGGTGTGGTTGCGGGCGCGCGTCACCGACGAGATCACCAGCTGGTAGACCTCCTCCGGCTCCATCTGCAGCTTGAACTTCATGTGCACCGGCGAGGTGGACAGGAAGGAATGGATGCGGCCGCGCTTCGCCGGACGGATCGCCTCGGCGCAACGGTCGATGTCCTTCTGGCCCGCGCGGGACAACCCGCACACCACCGAATTCTTGGTGCGCTTGGCGATCTCGTGCACCGCTTCGAAATCGCCATCGGAGGCGATCGGGAAGCCGGCCTCGATCACATCGACGCCCATGGTGTCGAGCATCGCAGCGATGTCGAGCTTCTCCTCGAAGGTCATGGTGGCGCCGGGGCATTGCTCGCCGTCGCGCAAGGTGGTGTCGAATATGATGACGCGGTCCTTGTCGGACGGGGTGGTGCTGGTCATGGAATTTTCCTTAGGTCGGGGCGCTGCTGTCTGAGCGCCGAAGGGGGCTGGAAATCTCACGGTCCCCTGAGTGCCCAGGCAAAAATGCCCAGACGGCGCTCAGGGGCAGATAAGAAGCAGCAGCCCACCGAGAAGGAGCGTGGACTGCGACGCAGCCGGAATCGCTTCGGAACGAACGGCAACAGCCGCTCCCCCGTGAACTCCAACCATTTCGCTGCGAATCAGCATTGCCACACCTTCAAGCCCACATCCTCAGCCAAAACCATTGACGGTTTGTTGCCGCAGCGGACCTGAACTGGTTGTAAACGAGAAATACGGGGCGCCGCAACGGTTAAGAGGGTCAGTGACACTGACCTAAAGCGGCGGACCTTTATCAGTCCAAAATCCCATATATAAAATACAATTATAGGTTGCGATCAGTCTATTTCGATGTAGAAATTTTATACCCGGTTGATCGTGGACGAGCGCCCCTCGGATATCCGATTTGAGAAATTTGGTGATATCCAAGCTTACGGTCAAGCAAATCAGATGGCGCAGATTCCAGTTCGTGAGGTTATCTTTGCGGTAGTTGGGGAATATCAATTGTCATTACAATTTTGATGAGCGCATACGCGGCTCTCCTTAAGACCCACCATCTAGTACTGGAAAGGAAGTCTTGAAGAATACGTTATCGTTTGCTACCGGCGTATTAGCGACCTTTCTGGGCGCAAAATAGTGAAGTGCTTTACAATATAACCCTACGTAGGGTGGGCAAAAGAAGCAGGTTTACCATCACATACATCGCACGAAGATGTTGGCACGGCGCGAATAGCGCCTAAGTCCGCCCTACGGATTCGCCGTAGCCGTATTCACCACCACCATCCATTCGCCATCGGCTGCAGCGGTGCAGGTTTCCCTTTCCCGCGACTCCGCATACAAGTCCTCGGCACAAATTGTGAGGACATCCATGACGAATTTCCTGAAGGGCCTGTCGGCCTTCCCGATTACCCCCGCCGACGCCAGCGGCAAGGTCGATACGTCAGGGCTGAAGCGACTGCTGGCGCCGCTGGTCGCGGCCAAGGTCGACTCTCTCGGGCTGCTCGGCAGCACCGGCAGCTATCCGTTCCTGTCCCGCGCCGAGCGGCGCCGCGCCACCGATGCGGCGCTGGAAGAGACCAACGGCAAGGTCCCCGTGCTGGTCGGGATCGGCGCGCTGCGCACCGACGAAGCCATCGCGCTGGCGCAGGACGCCAAGGCCGCCGGTGCCGCCGCCGGGCTGCTGGCCGCGGTGTCCTACACGCCGCTCACCGATGCGGAGGTGTTCGAGCATTTCTCCGCTGTCGCTGCCGCCAGCAGCCTGCCTATCTGCATCTACGACAATTTCGCCACGACGCATTTCAGGTTCTCCGCCGAACTGGTCGGCCGCATCGCGCATATTCCCGGAGTCGTGGCCGTGAAGAGCACGGCGCCGCAACCCGAGCTCGTCGCCGATCACCTCACGCAATTGCGCGAACGCGTGCCGCCCGGCTTTTCGGTCGGTTACGCCGGCGACTGGAATGTCACGGAGACCTTGGTCGCGGGCGGCGACGCCTGGTACTGTGTCGCGGCCGGCCTGTTTCCCAAGGCTTGCCTGGCGATCGTGCGCGCAGCCCAGGCCGGCGACGCCGCAGAGGCCCGCCGCCTCGACGCCGCGATGGCGCCGCTGTGGACGCTGTTCAAGGAATTCTCCAGCCTGCGCGTGATGTATGCGGCGGCCGAAATCAAAGGCATCAGCGCGGCCGCGCCGCCGCGACCGATCCTGCCGTTGCCGGTCGCGGCGAAGGCAAGAATCGCGCAGGTGCTGCAGGAGATGGATCTGAGTTAAGCTGCCCCTGTGTGTCCCGGACGCGGTGCGGCATTCTTATGCCGCTCCGCAGATCCGGGACCCACTCTTTCTTCGTAAAAGGATGGGCCCGGGTCAGCAGCGCACCACGCCGCAATAGCGGCGCGTTGCGCAGTATCCGGGGCACGCCGAAACGTTTACTTCGCCGTCTTCACCGCCACTGTCTTCACCGCCGCCGCCTTCTTCACCACCACCGGCGGGCCCTCTTTCTCCAGCGCTTCGCGCACCATCTTGAATTCCTTCAGCGCGTCGCCCTCGACCGTTGGGAATTTCAAATCCAGTTTCTCCAGCGCGCTGACGATGGTCGAGCCGATCACCACGCGGGCGAACCATTTGCGATCGGCCGGCACCACATGCCACGGCGCATCCTTGCTCGATGTGCCCGCGATCAGGTCCTGATAAGCGTCCTGATACTTGTCCCACTGAGCCCGCTCGCCGATGTCGGCCATCGAGAACTTCCAGTTCTTCGCGGGCTCGTCGAGCCGGTCGAGGAAGCGTTCGCGCTGCTCTTCCTTGGAGACGTTGAGAAAGAACTTCAGCACCACGGTGCCGTTGCGCGCGAGATATTTTTCGAACGCGGAAATATCCTCAAAGCGCTCGCGCCAGATATTTTTCGTCACCAACTCCGGCGGAATCTTTTGCTTGGCGAGGATCTCCGGATGCACCCGCACCACCAGGCATTCCTCGTAATAGGAACGATTGAAAATGCCGATCCGTCCGCGTTGCGGCAGCGCGATCGTGCTGCGCCACATGAAGTCATGATCGAGTTCGCTCGACGACGGCGTCTTGAACGAGTGCACCTCGCAGCCCTGCGGATTGATGCCGTCGAACACGGCCTTGATGGCGCTGTCCTTGCCGGCGGCGTCCATGCCCTGGAAGATCAGCAGCAGCGACCACCTGTCCTGCGCGTAGAGCTTTTCCTGCAGCTCCTGTAGCCGGCGGCGATTGGCCTCGATGATCTTCTTGCCGGTCTCCTTGTGCAGCCCGCCCTTCCCGCTGGTGTCATGCGCCTTGAGATGAAATTCTTTCGAACCATCGACGCGAAACGGCTCGACATAGGATTTCAGCGCAGGCGCGGTGGACTTGGCGGTCATGGGGGCGGAAACTCCAGACGACGGGACCGGGACGGTAGCGCGCCACGGCGGCCGGCGCCAGCCGCATCAGGCCGCGGGCGCGAACTGCGCTTCAATGAACGCTGTCACGAATAGCGGCATCGCCGGCGTGAAATCGCGGGTCGTGCGCACCAGATGGATCGAACTCAACTCGGGTGAGGCCTGCTCCGCGAGATTGGCTTCCATCTTCGCGCGCAGCGCCTCGCCCGGCATCGCGACATCGAGAATCCGCATCATCGCGATCGCCGATCCCGTGACGACACAATGCCAGTCGTCCGCGGCGTGGTAGTCGGCCGGCGTCAGGCCGGTTTCCTCCTCCACCTCGCGCACCACACTTTCGGCGAGATCAACCGTCGTGCCGCGCAGATCATCAAGGTCCGGCGTGCCCGACGGAAAGTAGATGCGGCCGGCGTTGGCGGTGTTCCCCGCCATCTCGCCGAGCACGAAGACGCCATCGCTCGCACGCAAGGCGCCCATGCCGAAGCCGTTAAATACGCTTTTGTCCGGAAAGCCCCAATCGCGCCATGCCAGAAAACTGGCGAAATCAGTTTCGAAATAATCGGCACTGAAACAGTTCGCAGCGAACAGCGGACGACGCGCCATCAAAATGCGGCCGTTGAAAATCTCAGGCGTCTCGCGCTGCTTCAGCGCAAAATGCGCGTCGATCTCGGCGCGGCGCTGGTCCGCGAAGGCCCACGATGCCGGCTCGAACGCAAGCTCGAGCGTGGTGACCCGATGGATAACGGGAAGCGTCATGCCGTTGTCGACGAGGCTTTATTTGGCATTCGTCCCCGTCGTCCTGCCGGCCTGGTCGACATACTTGTTGGTGTAGGTCTTGGTGACGTCGATATTCGCCTTGGCGACTTCAGGCGAGCTTTCGCTGAACACCGCCAGCACGGCGTCGGCGCCCTTGGGATCCATCTTGCCGGTTTCCGAATACATCGGGATCGTATTCTTCAGCGCGGCGAGATAAAGCTCCTTGTTCTTGCCGACCGTTTCCGGAGGCATTTTCGCCATCACCTCCTCCGGCGAATGCGAATGAATCCATTTCAGCGTATTCAGGATCGCATTGGTCAAGGCCTGCACTTCCTTCTCATGCGAATTAACCCATGCCGTGGTGCTGTACAGCGCGCCGCCCGGATACTCGCCCGAGAAGACCGCCAGCGTATCCTTCTGCGTGCGGGTATCGCTGAGAATGCGCAAATCCGCGTGGCTGCCCTGCAGCACAGTCACCGAGGGGTCCAGCATCACAGCCGCGTCGATCTGGCCCTGCTCCATAGCCGCCACCGCAGTGGCGCCAAGGCCGATGCCGATCACGGAAGTGCCGGACGGGTCGAGGCCATTTTTCTTCAGCATGTATTTGAGGAAGAAGTCGGTCGATGAGCCGGGCGCGCTGACGCCGACTTTCTTGCCGGCGAGATCCTTGACCGACTTGATCTCATCGGTGTGCTTCGGCGAGACCACCAGAACGAGGCCGGGATAGCGGTCATAGACGACGAAGGACTGCAGCTCCTGCTTCTTGGCGGCGAGATTGACGCAGTGGTCGAAATAGCCGGACACCACGTCGGCGCTGCCGCCGAGCACCGCCTTCAGCGCATCGGAGCCGCCTTTCAGATCGACCAGTTCGACGCTGAGGCCGGCCTTGTCGAATTCACCGAGCTGTCGTGCCAGCACAGTCGGCAGGTAGCACAGGCAGGCACCGCCGCCGACGGCGATCGTCACCTTGCTTTGCGCTGCGGCAAAATCGGACATCAGCAAGATCGCCAGAAGCGGCGCCAGAAGTCTGCCGAATATCGTTTTCATGATTTCCTCCGCGCTGCCTTGTTGGCCTGCAGGATAGAGGAGCCCATGCCCTTTGAGAAGCCGCCTGCGCGGCCGCTGGTCAACGGCCGTTCGGCCACGTAGCATCCGCCGCACTGAACATCGCAAAAGGGAAGAAACTTCCATGAACCGCATTGTCGCCACGCTATCGATCGCCGCTGCATTTGCCGCTGGCTGCGCTGTCACCCAATTTGTGCTGCCGGCCCTGGCCGCCGAGAACATCGTCGCCCAGGTCATTCACATTTCCGAGCTGACCGGCGACGCGCTTGGCCCCGCCTCAGCCACCGGTTTCCGCTCCAAGACGTTCATGACGGCCGATGGCGCGACCATCTCGGTGCAGGACGGCAACGTGCCCAAGCACATGCATCCCAACACCAACGAAATTCAGTACATCCTTGAAGGCACCGGGACGATCTGGCTCGGCGACAAGGAGGTGCCTGTCAAGGCGGGCGACCTGGTCATCATCCCGAAGGGCACCGCACACGCCGGCACCAAGCCGGACGGCCGGCCGTTCAAGTCGATCGCCATCAAGACGCCGCCGCAGGCTCCTGACGACACCAAGATGCTGGACTGATTCACCCTCTCCCCGCCCAGCGAAGCTTTGCTTCGCGCGGCGGGGAGAGGGTGGCTCGAAGGACCGAAGGTCATTCGAGCCGGGTGAGGGGGCGTCCGAGAGACTCTCTGGCTCCCCCTCACCCAAAGCCGAGCTCACGCTCGGCTCCGACCTCTCCCCGCAAGCGGGGAGAGGTTAAGTAAAGGGCTGCGTTGGATTCAAACTTCGTGAATCAAACTCTAGCCGTGGCCCGCCGCCACCGGCCGCCAGACCAGCAGCCGCCGTTCTGCCAGCGTCACCGCCAGGTCGATGAGGATGACGAACGCGGACAGCACGATCATCCCGGCGAACACGCCTGCGACGTCGAATGTGCCTTCGGCCTGCTGGATCAGATAGCCCAGCCCGGCGGCGGAGCCAAGATATTCGCCGACCACGGCACCGACGACGGCTAAGCCGACGGCCGTATGCAGCGACGAAAACATCCACGACAAGGCCGATGGCCAGTAGACGTGGCGCAGCTGCTGCCGCTCGCTCATGCCTAGCATCCGCGCATTGTCGACCAGCGTGGCGCTGGTTTCCTTGACGCCCTGATAGACGTTGAAGAACACGATGAAGAACACCAGGGTGACGCCGAGGGCGACCTTCGACCAGATGCCCAAGCCCAGCCACAGCG
>JAQGKA010000150.1 GCA_028290355.1 Tardiphaga sp.
CCGCAGGGCCAGGCGCTCGCCGCTGCCGAGCGCTGGGCCGAAACGATCTGCAAGAACTCACCGATGTCGATCCGCGCCTCCAAGCAGACAATCCAGAAGGGCATGGAAGTGTCGCTGGAGCAGGCCATTGCCGAACAGCGCGAATATCCTGCCGTGAAGGCAATGGTGGCGTCGCAGGATTACATCGAGGGGCCGAAGGCGTTTTCGGAGAAGCGCGCACCGAACTGGGTGGGGAAGTAGTTCTCCCCACACATGCAGCATCGTCATCCCGAGGCTCGCCGTTTTCGGCGAGCCTCGAAGGATGCGGCGACGGGCGCTTGCGGCGCATCCTTCGAGGCCGTCGCAAGAGCGACGGCGCCTCAGGATGACGGCGGTGTTGAGGAGAGCTTTGCTTCCAGCTCCCTTTTGTAAGCCGCATAATTCGGCTGATCGACGGCGAGCTTGGCCAGCGTCGTTTGCCAGAGATGATCCTTTAGTCCCGGCGTTTGCAGATCGGCCTCGCCGCTGGCGATGCGATCCGCCAATATGCGATTGAGATCCGCCGGCGATCCCTGTTCGCCGAGCAGCGCCGACAGGCTAGCCGCTTCCGCGGCGTCGCTGCCATCCTGCAAGGACAGCTGCCGCATCACCAGATCCAGCGCGTTGATCGCAACGCGCAGTTTGAACGCTGCGTGGCCCGATATCTGCGGCGTGATATCCGCGCGCAGAAAATCTGCGACGGCCTTGATCAGCTCGATGGGCGTCGGTTCGTCCTGCATCTCAGCCTCTTGCTAGTGGGCATGATCTGATCCGAAAACCGGACTCCAATTTTCGGGATCAAGCCCGCGGCGCCAACAGGCGCAACAGATCGATTTCAGTCTCGGACGAGCGGCGCCCGATCATCGCGCGTTCCATGGAATGGTCGGGGCCTTCGCGAAACCGTTGCATCATGCCGCAGCACATCACGCCCCAGCGTAGCGTCCCCATTACTTCCCAGAATTTCACGCGGGCGGGATCGACGCTCATTCCGTGCGCAGCCTCGTAACCGGCGAACAGATCCTCGCGCGAACCGAATCCGCCAACGGGTTTGTCGATCTCGCCGAAACGCCAGGAATTGACACAGATCCAGCCGAGATCCTCCATGGGATCGCCGAGATGCGCCAGTTCCCAGTCCAGCACGGCGCGGACGCCATCGGGGCCGATCATCAGGTTGCCGTGGCGGAAATCGCCATGCACCAGCGTCTCACGCGCGGACGGACCAGGATCATGGTCGCGCAGCCAGCGCAGCGCCAGTTCGAACACCGGGCGCGGCCAGTTGAAGCTGCTAATATCGCGCGCCAGTTCGGCGATTTCCGCAGCCGCCGTCATGCGGCGAAGTTCAGGCAGTTGCAGCAGCGGCAGTCCATGGATATCGGCGAGAATTCCGCCGAGCTGCCGAGCCAGTTTTGGCCGCGCCGTTGCGAATTGCTCGTCGCGCAAGATTTTTCGCGGAATGGTTTCACCAGCGATTCGCTGCATGATGAAGCCGACGCCGAGTTCATCCTTGGCTTCGAGCACATGCAGCACCTCTGGCGATGGCACACCGGCGCCATGCGCCAGCCGCATCAGCATCGCCTCGGCGTTCAACCCCGCCGCGCGCGCTGGCGCAGCGCCATAGCCCTGCGGCGCGCGGCGCAGGATCGCGCCGATATGGCCATCGGGATGCACGATGTCGAACGACCAGGTCTCCTGGCTGGCGCCGCCCGAAAGGCGCACAGCGCTGGCGACGCCGGTCGCGCCGGGGTACCACGACGCGACGCAGCGCGCGAGCAGGTCTTCGACAGGCGCGGCGCTCAAGCCTATTTGCCCGTGAATTTCGCCGGGCGTTTTTCAAGGAATGCCGAGACGCCTTCCTTGAAATCGGCAGCGCCGCCGGCGATGCGCTGCGACTGCACCTCGAGGTTGATCTGGTCCTCGAAGGAATTCTCCGAGCTTTCCCAATACAGTTTTCGGATCAGCGACAGCGCGATGGTCGGGCCGTTAGCCAGTTCATGCGCGAGCTTCATGGTCTCTTTCATCAAGGCGGCGTCGTCATAGACACGGTTGACAAGGCCCCATTCCAGCGCCTTTTCCGCCGGCAGCTTTTCGCCGAGCAGCGACAATTCCACCGAGCGCGCCTTGCCGATCAGCCGCGGCAGCAGCCAGGTCGAACCGCAGTCCGGCACCAGGCCAATGCGACGGAACGCCTGCAGGAAATACGACGAGCGCGCGCACAGGATCAGATCGCCCATCAGCGCGAAGCTCATGCCGGCGCCGGCGGCGGGGCCGTTCACCGCGGTGACGATGGGACAATGCAGGCTGCGCAGCCGGCGCAGGAACGGATGGAAGGCAGTTTCCAGCGTGGCGCCGGCGCCGCTGCGCGACTTGGTGACGTTGTTGTTGCGGCCCTGCAGGTTGGCGCCGGTGCAGAAGGCGCGGCCGGCACCGGTGATGACCAGGCAGCGCACCTCGGCCTTGCGATCCTCGATCTCGTCAAGCGCCTCGCCGAGGCCGCCGAGCATGTCGACCGACACCGCATTCATCACCTCCTGATGATCGAGCTTCAGGATGGCGACGGGGCCGTCGATGTCGAGCGTGGCGTGTTTGAACTGCATGATTTCCTCACGGGTTGATCCGCGTGTTTATTCCGCGGTGTGGAAGCATTGGATGTCGGCCGCCATATTTGATTTTTCGGGCGCGCTTGTCCATGCTTGCGATCGACAACCTGCCCGCCATCGGACGCACGGCCAACGTGCGCCAAACCATGGAAACGCTGATGAGCATCTTCGATCTGAGCGGCCGCGTGGCCGTCGTTACCGGCGGCAATGGCGGTATCGGTCTCGGCATCGCACAGGCGCTGGCTACGGCCGGCTGCAACGTCTCGATCTGGGGCCGCAACGCCGACAAGAACGCGAGCGCGGCGGCGACCATGGCTGACAGCGCCGGCAAGGTCGATACGCAGATCTGCGACGTCACCGATACCGCATCGGTGAAAGCCGCGATGGATGCAACGCTGCAGAAATTCGGCCGGGTCGATGGCTGCTTTGCCAATGCCGGGATCGGCGGCGGCGGGCGCCACGCCTTCATCGACCGCACCGAAGAGCAGTGGCGCAACATGTTCGCCACCAATCTCGACGGCGTTTTCCATGTGTTTCAGGTGGCGGCGCGGCACATGACCGAACGCGCCACCGCCGGCGATGCGTTCGGCCGGCTGGTGGCGACCTCCAGCCTCGCCTCGATCTTCGGCACCGCCCGCAACGAACATTATGCAGCGACCAAGGCCGCGATCAACGCGCTGGTCCGCGCGCTCGCGGTCGAACTGGCGCGGCAGGGTGTTACCGCGAACGCGATCCTGCCGGGCTGGATCAAGAGCGACATGACCGCGGGCATTATGGCCAACGACAAATTCGTCGCCAATGTGATGCCGCGCATTCCGGTACGAAGGTTTGGCGAGCCGTCCGATTTCGGCGGCATCGCGGTCTATCTGATGAGCAAGGCGTCGTCGTATCATACCGCGGATTGCTTTGTGATCGACGGCGGCTATACGGCCTTCTGACATTCCCGCATTTGCGGCGCCGTCACCCTGAGGTGTGAGGGCGAAGCCCGAGCCTCGAAGGGGGCGGACGCAGGCGCAAGCGGCCCATCCTTCGAGACGCCGCGCGAGAGCGCGGCTCCTCAGGATGACGCTGGTATATGCTGAAACGTCGCTTACACGGACGCCGCCGTGGCCCTTGGACGCGCCCCTACATTCATAGCGAAGCCTTCATAATCCTTCGCCGCGACATCGTTGCATATCTGCCGGTAGGCGCCGACGCCGCCGATATAGGGCATGAAGATCTGCGGTTTGCCGGGGATGTTCGCGCCCATGTACCAGGAGTTGGCCTGCGGATAGAGCGTCCCGTCAGCGACCTCGTTGACATGAGCGACCCATTTGTCCTCGGCCTGATGCGTGGCCTCCATGCTGTCGACGCCGCGGTCGCGCATATAGGCGACACACTCGGCGATCCAGTCGACGTGTTGCTCGATCGAGACGATCATGTTGCTCAGCACCGACGGGCTGCCGGGGCCGGTGATGATGAACAGGTTCGGAAAGCCGGCGCTCATCAGGCCGAGATAGGTGCGCGGCCCTTCCGCCCATTTGTCGTTCAGCGTCTGGCCGCCCCGACCGCGGATCGCGATCTTCGCCACCGAGCCCGTCATCGCGTCGAAACCGGTGGCGAGCACCAGCGCATCCACCTCATAGTCCTTGCCGCCGCTGCGTACCGCATGCGGCAGGACCTGCTCGATCGGATGGCTGCGGATATCCACCAGCTTCACATTGGGGCGGTTGAAGGTGGCGTAGTAATCGGTATCGACGCAGATGCGCTTTGAACCGACCGGGTGGTTGTTCGGCTGCAGCAGTCTTGCCGTCTCGGGATCCTTGACGATCTCGGCGATCTTCTCGCGAATAAAATTCGCCGCGGTGTCGTTGGCCTGCTGGTCGAGTGCCAGGTTGTTGTAGACGCCCATGAAGGTGAGGCCGCCGCTGCTCCAGCGCGCTTCGTATTTGGCGCGGCGCGCATGCTCGGGATCGTCGAGCGCGCCGCGATCGGGCACCTCCTGTACGATGCCGTTCTTCATGTCCTCGCGTGCGCGGCGGCGAAACTCGGGATAATTGTCGCGGATCGACTTTCGCTCGGCCTCGGTCAGCAGCGCGTTGCGCGCCGGCACGCTGAAATTCGCGGTGCGCTGGA
>JAQGKA010000450.1 GCA_028290355.1 Tardiphaga sp.
GAATCCGAGCTGATTGTCGATGCCAACGAGGCCTGGACGCCCGGCAATCTCGAACAGAACCTTGCCGCCTGCGAGGCGGCCGGCGTCACGCTGATCGAACAGCCGCTCCCGGCCGGACAGGATGAGGCGCTGGCGCATATCCGGCGGCCGATGGCAGTCTGCGCCGACGAGAGCGTGCACGACCTCGCCTCGCTCAAAGGGCTGCGCGGCCGCTACGACGCCATCAACATCAAGCTCGACAAGGCCGGCGGCCTCACCGAGGCACTGGCGATGGCCGATGCGGCTCAGGCGCTCGGCCTCGAGATCATGGTCGGCTGCATGGTGGCGACCTCGCTGTCGATGGCGCCGGCGATGCTGATCGCGCAGCAGGCTCGCTTCGTCGATCTCGACGGCCCCTTGCTGCTGGCCGGCGACCGCGACAACGGCCTGCGCTACGACGACAGCACGGTCTATCCGCCCGACGCGGCACTCTGGGGCTGATCGGCGAGGCCATAAGGCGTGTCCGCCTGATGCCGGCCGAACCACATCACGCTGGCGCCGGCCAACGCCAGCAACGCCATCGCGTGATAAGCGCCCTGCCCGTAACGCGCATAGATCACGCCGGACAGGATCGCCGCGCTGCTCATGACGATGCCGGTGCAGGCGGTCAGATAGCCCTGCGCCGTGGCGGTGAGATGGCCCGGGACGTGCCGGACCAGCAGGCCCATAATGCCGACCTGGGTCAGCCCGTAGGTCAGGCCATGCATCAACTGGATCACCGCAAGCACCGCGACCGGCGGCTGCTGCGCCGTGATCAGCCAGCGCGTCACGCCGCTGAGCCCGCCCAGCACAACCAGCAAAGCCGGCGACAGCGTGAAGCGCGGCGACAGCGCGAACACCACGATCTCCGCCACCACGCCGAGCGCCCACAGCGCGGCGATGGTCAGGCCGCCCAAACCCGTGCCCTGCCAGGAGATCGAGGCAAAGGTGTAGTAGACGGCATGGCTGCCCTGGATCAGCGCCGACGCCGCCATGATGGTCAGAAAGCCGCGCTCCCGCAGCAGCGCAGTAGCGCTCGTCAGCGCGCGCGGCGCGGGCCCGGGCGTCGTCAGCGGCTGCAGCCCAAGGCTGGCGAGCGCGCCAAGGCCGGCCATGCCGGCAATCACCCAGATCAGATGCTTTGCCGCGATCACCTCGACCAGCAGCCCGCAGGCCAGCGCGCCGACCACGAAGGCCGCGGAGCCCCACAGCCGCAGCGGCCCGTAGTCCAGGCCGTAGCGAGCCACGCCCTTCAGCGCGTAGCCATCGGTCAGCGGCACCAGCGGCGTCCACATGCAGGCGGTGAGCGCAAAGGCAATGAAGATCAGCAGCGGCTGGTCCAGCAGGCCGACAATGGAGAAGCCGATGGCGGTCAGGAACGAGGTCGCGATCATCGCAGCCCGCAGCGCGCGATGACGTTCGGCCAGCCCGGTGATGAACGGCAGCACGGTGAAACGCGTCACCGAGGGCACCGCGGTGATCAGCCCGATCCACGACGGATCGATCCCGACCGCCTTCAGCCACACCGGAAAGAACGGCAGATAGGTGCCCACCGAACCGAACACCGCGCCATAGAACAGCGCCAACCTTGCGGCGAATCGCCGGGCCGGCATTTGCGATGCGATCGCGCTGTCAGATTCGGATATCATCAATTCAATTGCGATTCGCTGGGGATCGTGGTGATCGTTACATACCGCGCACTGATTTGCGCCACGAGTTTACAATGGCCGAAGAAGCATTTGCCCTGTCGCCGATCTCCGCCCGCCCCACCGTGCCCGGTGAAGCGGACTACGACGCAATCCGCGAAGCCTTCATGGAGACGTCGCGCGGCCGCTGGTTCCTCAACGAATACGCCAAGCGCAACCGCCACACCGACACCGGCATGGTGCTCGAAGCAGTAGCGCGGATCGAAGCCAGTCTGGCCGCGCAGAAGCAGCCCCCCGCGATCAGCCTGATCGAATCGCTCGGCGCGATCCGCAGCGCCGTGCGGCAGGCCAAGGCCACCGCGATCGAGGCGATGCCGCGCGCGGAGTCCGACGAGACGCTGACCGCAGCCCGCAACGGCGCTCGAATCATTCGCGAGATCGCCTGGACCTTGCGCGAATGCGGCGCCGATATCAGGATCTGCGATCTCCTGGATACCCAGGTCAAGGCCATCGATGCCGGACAGCAATCAAGCGCCGGCGACGGGCGCGAAGAGGTGCTGGCGAGTTACGACTTGCTGATGCAGCGGATCGAGCAGCTCGTCGATGGCAGCGCAGCGGCTCCTGCATCTCACGCGAAGACGGAAACGCCGCCAGCTGCTGCAGCGGAGAAACCGACGCAATCGGCCGCCGATACACGCGAAGCCTCGGTGACTCCGCTGTTCAAGTCGCAGGCGAGCGAAGTACTGGCCGAGACCGTCACGATCTCGCAGCCCGCGGCGCCGCGCGCAACCGCGCAGCCTGCCACGACAGAGACGGTCGCAGAAGTCGCAGCTCCGATCGCGGACTCCTCTGCTGAATTCGCAGCCACGATGGCGGAAGCCTCGGCGCCGATGGCAATGGACGAAGTCGCCATCGCACCCGAGACGGCCCTCGATGCCGAAACAGAGCATGATCTGGCCGTGCTCGACATGGTCGCGACGGAGATGGGCGCACCAGATCTGAGCGAGCCGGACGTCGCAGCCTCCGAAATGCTGCTGCCTGAGGCCTTCGAAACTCAGGCGGCCGAGCCCGAGGCGATCCATCCCGATCTCATGACGCTGGCGCAGATCGCCGAAGTCGCGCTGGCGCCCGAGCCGCCGCAGCCGGAAGTCGCCCTGCAGGCGCCCGCTCCGTCCCTTGGCGCCGCGCTGATCGCCAATGGCGTGATTTCGAACCCCAACGCGCCCGCCTCGGATCCGCTGGCGCCGATCCGGCGCATGAGCCAGGCCGAGAAGATCGCGTTCTTCTCGTAAGCTTTAAACCTGATTGATCAGCTGCGCATACAGGTCGGCATCGACATTGCCGCCTGAGAGCACGATGACGACCGTCTTGCCGCGGGCCTCGAAGCGACCGGCCATCAGCGACGCCAGCGCCACCGCGCCGCCGGGCTCGACCACCAGCTTGAGATCGCGAAACGCGAAAGCCATTGCGGTACCGACTTCCGCGTCGGAGGCAACCACTCCCTGCGAAAGCAGGCGCTGGTTCACCGCAAAGGTGAGTTCGCCGGGGATCAGCGCCATCAGCGCGTCGCAGATGGTGCGGCCTTCATTGCTGTGGGCCTCGCGCTTGCCGGCACGCAAGGAGCGCGCGTGGTCGTCGAAATGCTCGGGCTCTGCAACAATGATCGAGGATTGCGGATAGCGCGCTTTCACTGCAGTCGCGACGCCCGCAATCAAACCGCCGCCCGACGCCGGCGCGACGACGATATCCGGCGCAAGCCCCATCGCAGCCAGATCCTCCGCGATTTCGCGGCCGACGGTGCCCTGCCCCGCCATCACGAAGGGATCGTCATAGGGCCGCACCAGCGTGGCGCCGCGCTGGCTGGAGATGGCGCCGGCGATCGCTTCGCGGTCTTCGGTGTAGCGATCATACAGCACCACTTCGGCGCCGTAGCCCTTGGTGCGCTCGCGCTTCGACACCGGCGCATCCGACGGCATCACGATGGTGGCCGGCATGCCGAGAATCTGCGCCGAAGCAGCAACCCCTTGCGCGTGATTGCCGGAGGAGAACGCCACCACGCCGCCAGCGCGCGCGCTTTCGGGAATCGACGACAGCTTGTTGAAAGCGCCACGAAACTTGAGCGAGCCGGTCCGCTGCAGCACTTCCGGCTTCAGGAAAACCCTGGCGCCGGTCAGTGCATCAAGCGCGGGCGAACTCAGCAGCGGCGTGCGCACCGCATAGGGCGCAATGACGCCGGCGGCAGCGTCGATATCGGCGGAGGTGATCGGCAGCGGAGAATTTGTCATGAGCGCGTTGTATCGCGCGCCGCAATGGGCGGGCAAGTCGCGCGGCAGCAGATCAGGCAGCGAAACGCGGATGTTTTCGCACGGCCAGCGCGTCGGCGCTGATATCGGCACGTACCTTGCTGATATTGCTGACGAAAGCCCGTGCCGAGGCCTCCCAGGTGTGGCTTGCGGCAAACCGGAGGCAGGCCTGCGGCAAAAGTTTGAGGGCGCCCAGACACGCCTCCTGCAGGTCGTCGCTGAGGACGCCGACCGGCGCCGCGCCGATCACGTCGCGCGGACCGGTCACCGGGAAGGCCGCGACCGGAACCCCGCTCGCCAGTGCCTCAAGCAGGACCAGCCCAAAGGTGTCGGTCTTGCTCGGAAACACGAAGACGTCGGCGGCGGCATAGGCGACGGCCAGGGCTTCGCCCTGCAAGGCGCCGAGGAAGACCGCATTCGGATGAGCGCGCTCCAGACTGGCGCGCGCCGGACCGTCGCCGACCACTACCTTGGTGCCGGGGAGATCAAGCGACAGAAACGCCTCGAGATTTTTCTCGACGGCGACGCGTCCCACCGAGAGAAAGATCGGCTTCGGTAAGCCAAGGTCGACCTTGCGCGGATGAAACAGGCCGGCATCGACGCCGCGCGGCCACAGCACCACGTCGCGAAAGCCCCGGTCGCGCAATTCGGTCGCCAGCGCCGGCGTCGCCGCCATCACCGCCGAGCTGGTGCCATGGAAACGGCGCAGGCCGGCCCAGATCCAGGATTCCGGAATCGGAAACCGCGCGGAGATGTATTCGGGAAACCGGGTGTGGAAGCTGGTGGTGAACGGAATGCCGCGGCGGCGGCAATAGGCCCGCACCGCAAAGCCGATCGGGCCTTCGGTGGCGATGTGGATGTTGTCCGGATTGGCTTCGGCGATCAGCCGCGCGATTTTCCAGCGGCTCGGCAACGCGACGCGGAGATCGGCGTAGCTCGGCAGTGCAAAGGTGCGAAAGGATGCCGGCGTGAGGAAGCTGACATCGACGCCGAGGCCTTTGGCGGCTTCCGCCATCATCGTCAACGTCCGCACCACGCCGTTGACTTGCGGGTGCCAGGCGTCTGTCGCGATGAGGATGCGCATCAGGCGGCCCGCGCCGCGACGGTGGCGACCGGCGCGCTTCGTCGCAGCGGATCGGTCCAGGTGATGATCTCGAAACGGCCGTCTTCGTGTTCGGCAAGCGCCGTGCAGCTCTCGACCCAGTCGCCGCAATTCATGTAGCGGATGCCGTGCTCGTCGCGGATCGTCGCATAGTGGATGTGGCCGCAGATCACGCCGTCGGCGCCGTGGCGCTTGGCTTCGCCGGCCAGCGTCTGCTCGAACGCGCCGATGTAGTTGACGGCGTTCTTGACCTTCAGCTTGGCCCATTGCGACAGCGACCAGTACGGCACACCGAACCAGCGCCGGAACGCGTTGACGATGCGGTTCATCTGGATCGCGAAGTCATAGGCCTTGTCGCCGAGATGGGCGAGCCACCGCGCGTTCTGCACCACGAGGTCGAAGATATCGCCGTGGATCACCAGATAGCGCTTGCCATCGACGCCTTCGTGCATCGCGGTTTCGACGACTTCAATGCCACCGAAATGCGTGCCGTAGTAATTGCGCAGGAATTCGTCGTGATTGCCGGGCACGTAGACGATCTTGGAACCCTTGCGGGCCTTGCGCAGCATCTTCTGCACGAAGTCGTTATGCGATTGAGGCCAGTGCCAGCCGGACTTCAGCGCCCAGCCATCGACGATGTCGCCGACGAGATAGATGGTATCGGCATCGTGGGTGCGGAGAAAGTCGAGCAGCCGGTCGGCCTGCGAGCCCCGGGCGCCCAGATGGACGTCGGAGATAAACAGAGTGCGAAAGCGCCGTTCGTTGCCTTCACTCATCGCGTCACTTTCCATATCGAGCAGCTAACAGAGTCTCATGACGGGGCGATGACAGATCATGCCGCGAGCGCCGCCGCCCGTTCGAAGGTCACCAGCGTATAGATGCCGAACGGCGCCAGCTTGCGCCGCTCAACCAGGATCGACTCGGAATTGGACTGCGACCAGGCCTGCAGCCGGGCAAACGGGAACTCAGGACGAAGCCCCATGGCGCGGGTCTTCACCGCCGCCCAGCGCTCCACCGCGGCGGCCAGGCCAGTTTCCGAATAGAGGTGATTGACCAGGATGATGCGGCCGCCGGGTTTCACCACACGATGGCACTCCGACAGCACCTGCTCGGGATTTTCCACCAGGGTGATGACGAATTGCGCGACGACGCAATCGAACGTCGCATCGTCAAAGCTCATCGCATGCGCATCCATCTGCTGCACGGACTGGACCCAAGGGTAGCGCCCGCTCGCCATTTTCGCACGGGCCTTGTCGAGCATCGGCGCGCTGAGATCGATGCCGGTGATGTCGGTGGTGGTGTCATAATCGTCGAACGAAAGTCCGGTACCGACGCCGACTTCGAGGATTTTTCCGCCGATGGCGCGGGCGGCAGCCGCCGCGGCGCGTCGGCCCTTCAGCATCACCGGCCCGCACACCGCATCATAGATCGGCGCCCAGCGGGCATAGGCGTTTTCAACTACGGAAGTGTCGAGGTCCAGAGTCGCCATGCGTGGTTCCGGTCAGCGTGTCCTGGGAGAATCGGACAACTCGTTTGCTGACTGGCTGATACCAAGCGAGTGCGACAGGTGGACGACAGGGGACGTCGCGCCAGGGAACCCGAGTCGTCATCCTGAGGTGCGAGCACTTGCGAGCCTCGAAGGATGCGGCGGCGGGCGCCTGCGGCTATCCTTCGAGGCCGTCGCAAGAGCGCGGTTCCTCAGGATGACGCTGTGGGTGTGGCGCGTTCAATAAAACCCGTGGAAATGATGCACCGGGCCGTGACCATGGCCCACCGTGAAGCGATCGGCGGCCGCGATGGCGGAGGTGACGTAAGCCTTTGCGACACGCACCGCGGTTTCCATGTCATCGCCCTTGGCGAGGCCGGCGGCGATGGCGGAGGACAGGGTGCAGCCGGTGCCGTGGGTGTTGGGCGTGGCAATGCGTGGCGCCGGCAGGGCGATGACCTTCTCACGCGTGATGAGATAGTCGATGCTCTCGGCGCCGTGGCCGTGGCCGCCCTTGATCAGCACCGCCTTGCAGCCCAGTGCCAGCAAACGATGGCCCTGACTCTCGATCTCCGCCTCGCTCACCGCCATCGCTTCATCGAGCAGCGCCGCGGCTTCAGGCAAATTTGGCGTGATGATATCGGCGCGAGGAATTAGCGTGGTCCGCAACGCCGCGATAGCTTCGGGCGCCAGCAGCCGGTCGCCTGACGTGGCGACCATGACGGGATCGAGCACCACGTGCTTCGGTACCCAGCGCGCGAGGCCGGCAACGATCGCGTCGATCACTTCGCGCTGCGCAACCATGCCGATCTTGACGGCACCCACAGCGAGATCGCCGAACACCGCGTCGATCTGCGCGGTGACGAACTCCGCCGGCACCTGATGGATGCCGCTGACCCCCTGGGTATTCTGCGCCGTCAGCGCAGTGATCACAGAGGCCCCGTAGACGCCGCAGGCGGCAAAAGTCTTGAGGTCGGCCTGGATGCCGGCTCCCCCTGAAGAATCCGAACCGGCGATGGTGAGCGCAATGGGCGTGGGCATCGGAAAACTCGCGTCAAAACCAGCGGATACCGGCCAATGGGCAGTCCTAGCCCGGCATGCCCAAGGCAGCAACCGCGCAAGCTGGCAAACGGGCTTGCCGGCTTGCCACGGCACCTGGTTTTGGGCTTGATGGCGGCCAAATCGAACGCTTCCGGAGAAACCCGATGGTCCCCTTCTTTGTCCAGTTCAAGTGCAAGCTTGGCCAGTCCTATGCCGTCGCCAACGCGCTGGCGGAAGCCGAAATCGCCTCGGAAATCTATTCCACCGCCGGACACTACGACCTGCTGGTCAAGTTCTACGTCGATAACGCCACTGACATCGGCCACTTCGTCAACGAGAAGGTGCAGTTGATCGAAGGCATCCAGGACACCCACACGATCATCACCTTCAAGGCGTTCTGATTTTCTCACCTCCCCTGTCGAGGGAGAGGGTAACGAGCAGACGACATTGTCAGGAAGGCTTCGCCAGCACGGTCACCGGCGCATCCGGGTCGACTTCGTCATCGGCCATGGTCGAGATCGGCGACATCGGCGTGTCACGCAGCCGCTTCAGCCCCAGTTGGCGTTCGCGCAGAATGACGAAAATGCCGGCGGCGGCAACGATCACGGCGCCACCGACCACGTAAAGCGTCGGCACCTCGCCGAACATCCAGTAGCCGAGCAGGAACGCCCATAGCATTGCGGTATAGTCGAACGGCGCCAGGAACGACGCCGGGGCGTAACGGTAGCTCTCGGTAAACAGCATCTGGCCAAAGCCTCCGGCGATGCCGATGCCGATCAGCAAACCAAGCTCCAGCCCGGCGTGCGGCACGCGCCAGCCGAACGGCGCGGTCAGCAGCGACACCGCCATCACGATCAGCGTCATGAAGATCACGATCGACGACGAGGTCTCGGTAGCTGTCAGACGCCTGATCTGGATGGTGGCGCCGCCCGATGAAACCGCGTTGGTGAGCGCGAACGCCAGCCCGATCATCATCGAGGTGGTCAGTGCGGCGTGGTTGCTGAGGTAGGGCGACAGCATCAGGATGACGCCGCAAAAGCCGATGCCGACCGCGGACCA
>JAQGKA010000212.1 GCA_028290355.1 Tardiphaga sp.
TCCGGCGGCGAGAACATCTCGTCGGTGGAGGTCGAGGACGTGCTCTACCGGCACCCGGCAGTGCTGTTCGCCGCGGTGGTGGCGCAGCCCGACGCGAAATGGGGTGAAGTGCCCTGCGCCTTCATCGAGTTGAAGGAGAACGCCGTGGCGACCGAAGCCGACATCATCGCGTTCTGCCGCAGCCAGATGCCGGGCTTCAAGACGCCGAAGGCCGTGGTGTTCGGCGCGATCCCGAAAACCTCGACCGGCAAGATCCAGAAGTTCATGCTGCGTGATCAGGCGAAATCGACGAAGGCGTTTTCGGCGTAAGGCTCAGACCTCTCAGCAGTCATTCCGGGATTCGTCATGGCCGGCCCTCGCCGGCCGTGGCGAAGACCCGGAATCTCGATATATAAAGCACTTCTGGATTCCGGGTTCGCCCGCGCAAGAATGCGCGTGCGCCCTCAGCCGCTCCGATTGGAGCGGCGGGGAATGACAGTGTTGGGCCTTAGTCCAGCGTCAGCCGCATGCCGTCATATGCCGGGATCACGTTGTCAGGCAGGTTCTTGCGCACCACCTCGTAGTCGAGGTCGGCATGCATGTTGGTGATGACCGCGCGCTTCGGCTTGAAGCGGTCGATCCACGACAGCGCCTCGCTGAGGCTGAAATGGCTGGAGTGCGTGGCGTAGCGCAACGCGTCGATGATCCAGAGATCGAGATTTTCCAGCGCCGACCAGCTCACCGGCGGGATATCGCTAACGTCGGGCGTGTAGGCCGCATTGCCGATGCGGTAGCCGAGCGCGGGAATGCTGCCGTGCTGCATGATGAAGGCCGACAGCGTCAGTACACCGCCCTTCCCTTCGATCGTGCGGCTCTCGCCGGCCTCGATCGAACGCTGTTCAAGGATCGGCGGGTAGTCGCTGCCCTCGGGCGAAATGAAGCAGTAGGAAAACCGCGGCAGAATGTCCTTGGCGGTCGACTGGTTGAAATAAAACGGAATGCGCCGGCGCTGATGCAGCACCACGGAGCGCAGGTCGTCGATACCGTGGGTCTGGTCGGCGTGCTCGTGGGTCAGGAACACCGCGTCGATATGATAGACCTCCGCGTCGATCAGCTGCTCGCGCAGATCCGGCGAGGTGTCGATGACGACGCGGGTGATGCCGTGTTCGGATTCGGCTTCGGCCATGATCGAGCAGCGGCGGCGACGGTTCTTTGGGTTGGTCGGATCGCAGGCGCCCCAGCCCAGCGCCGGGCGTGGCACGCCGGCCGATGATCCGCAGCCGAGGATGGTGAGGGTGACCGTCATGCGGCGGCATCCCTCGCCGGTACCTTGCTGAACAGGCGGAAGAAGTTTTCCGTGGTCTGCCGCGAAATCTCTTCCAGCGACACGCCGCGCGTTTCCGCCAGCACCTTGGCGGTCTCGACCACGTAAGCCGGCTCGCAACGCTTGCCGCGGAATTTGCCCGGCGCCAGATAGGGCGCGTCGGTCTCGACCATGATGCGATCCGACGGCAGCTCGGCGGCGAGGTCGCGCAGCTCCTGCGATTTCTTGAAGGTCAGGATGCCCGTGAACGAAATCGACAAGCCCAAATTGATCGCCTGTATCGCGAGTTCACGGCCACCGGTATAACAGTGCAGCACGGCCCGAAACGCGCCCTTCCCCATCTCGTCTTCAAGAATGCGACCGCATTGTTCGTCGGCCACGCGGGTATGGATCACCAGCGGCAGGCCGGTCGCGCGCGCCGCGGCGATATGGGCGCGAAAGCCGCGCTCCTGCGCTTCGTTGAAGTCGGTGCCGTAGAAATTATCGAGCCCGGCTTCGCCGAGCGCGACCACCTTCGGATGTTTGGTCAGTTCGATCAGCTCTTCCGCCGGAATGCCGTCTTCCTCGTCTACGTGGCCGGGATGCGTGCCGACCGAGCAATAGACGTTGGGAAAACGCTCGGCGATCGCCAGCAGCCCCGGCAGCCGTTTCACCCGCGTGGAAATTGTCACGAAGCGACCGACGCCGGCCGCTTCCGCGCGCGCGACGATACCGTCAAGGTCATCGGCAAAATCCGGGAAATCGAGATGGCAGTGGCTATCGACAAGCATGGGTTCTGTTCGCTCAGGCCGACGCTGTCGGCTCGATGTAGCGCGGGAAGACGCCGGTCGGCGCCGGCAGCGCAGTGCCCGGCTTGATGCGCGTGGTGCCGCCGAGGGCGGCGAAGTCGCGCTCATCCGCGGAAATACCGAGCACATCGAGCAGTTTTGCGGCCGATTCCGGCATCGCCGGCTGCGCCAGGATCGCGATCTGGCGAACCACTTCCGCAGTCACATAGAGCACCGTGCGCTGCCGCTGCGGATCGGTCTTGGCCAGCGCCCACGGTGCCTCGCCCGCGAAGTAACGGTTGGCTTCGGCGACCACGGCCCATACTGCATTCAGCGCCTGATGGATCTGCTGAGTGCTCATCGCGGTGCGCGCCAGTTCGATCATGCCGTCGGCCTGCGCCAAAATCGCCTTGTCGTTGTCGCTGAAATCACCGGGCTCCGGCAACACGCCGCCATGCTGCTTGGCGATCATCGACAACGAACGCTGCGCCAGATTCCCGAGATCGTTGGCGAGATCGGCATTGGTCCGGTTGACGATGGCCTCGTGATTGTAGCTGCCGTCCTGGCCGAACGGCACTTCGCGCAGCAGGAAGTAGCGCACCTGATCGACGCCGTACTGGGTGGCGAGATTGAAGGGATCGACGACGTTGCCGACCGACTTCGACATCTTCTCGCCCTTGTTGAACAGGAAGCCGTGGGCAAAGACGCGCTTCGGCAAGGGAATGCCGGCCGACATCAGGAACGCCGGCCAGTACACCGCGTGAAAGCGGATGATGTCCTTGCCGATGATATGGGCGTCGGCGGGCCAGTAGCGCCAGTTCTCCGCGCTCTCATCGGGAAAGCCGACGCCGGTGATGTAGTTGGTCAGCGCATCGACCCAGACATACATCACGTGCTCGGGATCATTGGGCACCTTGACGCCCCAGTCGAAGGTGGTGCGCGAGATCGAGAGGTCCTTCAGCCCGCCTTTAACGAAGCTGACGACCTCGTTCTTGCGCGAATCCGGCCCGATAAAATCCGGCTGATCGGCATAGAGCTTCAGCAGTCTGTCCTGATAGGCGGCGAGCTTGAAGAAGTAGCTCTTCTCCTCGACCCACTCCACCGGCGTGCCCTGCGGGCCGCGCCGCACCTCGTCCTCGCCGACGACGGTCTCGTCTTCGGCGTAGTAGGCTTCGTCGCGCACCGAGTACCACCCGGCATAGCTGTCGAGATAGATGTCGCCATTGTCGGCCATGCGCTGCCAGATGGCCTGGCTGGAGCGATGATGTTCGGCTTCAGAGGTGCGGATGAAGCGGTCGAACGAGATGTTCAAGACCCGGTCCATCTCCTTGAACTGCGCCGCATTGCGCGTCGCATAGTCCATCGGCGAGACGTTTTCGCGCGCCGCGGTCTGCATCATCTTGATACCGTGCTCGTCGGTCCCGGTGAGGAAGAACACGTCCTTGCCGTCGAGCCGTTGAAACCGCGCCAGCGCGTCGGTGGCGATCGCCTCATAGGCGTGGCCGATATGCGGCACCCCGTTCGGATAGGCGATCGCGGTCGTGATGTAATAGGACTCGCGGGACAAACTCTTTGCATTCGCCATAGCTGCGAAAGCCTTTCATCGCATTTCAAGACGTCGATTTTCTAGACATTGGCCGGGGCGGCACGGCTGACGTCAGCGCGTCGCTTCCGCGAGAAGCCCGAACACCGAGAAAACCAGCGGTTTTCGTTCGAGATTGTAGGATTCGGTCTCGCGCGCGGCACGGTTGATCTTTTCCCATACCTCCGCCAGCCGCGCAAGGCGGGGCAGATTGGCGTTGGCATGGGCATCGTCGGCACGCATCCGCTCGCCGATCCAGCGGTCGACGCTGTCGACGAAAGCGCCGAGCGCGACGCGGTCGCTGCCGCCCAGTGCGTCCCCCAGCGCGTGCAACTCGCGCGGATCGACGTGCGGCAGCGTGTTGAGGAGGGCCGCGGTGCGCTGATGCAACTTGAGCGCGCCGCCCCCTAACAGGTTCAGGGCACGGGACACGCTTCCCTCCGCAGCCTGCGCCGCCTCTTCCAATAAAGGATCGTTCTCCTCGATCTGGGCGGCCTGAGCCGCGGCATGGATCACGTCGTCGATTCCCAGTGGACGCAGCGGCAGCTTGCGGCAACGCGACTGGATGGTCGGCAATACCCGCGCCAGCGCGTTCGTGACCAGCAGGAACAGCGAGCGCTGCGGCGGCTCCTCGAGCACCTTGAGCAGCGCGTTCGCGGCGTTGGCGTTCAATTCGTCAACGGTATCGACGATGCAGACCCGCCAGCCATCGACCGCCGCGGTCGAGCCGAAGAACGAGATGGTCTCGCGGGTCTCGTCCACGGTGATGACGGTGCGCATCACGCCCTTGTCGTTCAGCGAACGCTCCAGCGTCAGCAGCCCGCCATGGGCGCCGGCGGCGACGTGGCGCGCGACGGGGTGCGAGGGATCGATGTCGAGTGTTTCTGCGGACTGCACCAGCGCCGAAAGCGGATCGCGATGCGCCAGCACGAAGCGCGCCATCCGGTAGGCCAGCGTCGCCTTGCCGATGCCCTGCGCGCCGCCGATCAGCCAGGCATGCGGAATCCGTCCGCCGCGATAGGCGTTGAGCAGCGTCTGTTCGGCCTCGTGATGCCCGAATAACGCCGTGATCTCGCGCGGGTGCGGCACCGCGATCTGTGGTTCGGTGGTGCGGGCGCTCATGCGGATGCGATCTCGTTACGGGCTGGGGCGGCCGACAGCAGCCGATCGCTCACCGCGCTCCAGATAGCGGCAGCAACGGTCGCCGCATCGGTATTGGCATCGATCAGCACGCAGCGCTGCGGTTCGTCCTGGGCGATCTGCCGGAAGGCCTCGCGGAGCTGGCGGTGAAACTGGATGTCTTCGGCCTCGAACCGGTCCGGCGTACCGGTGCCGCGGCGGGCGGCCGCGCGCGACATGCCGATTTCCACGGGGACATCGAGGATCACGGTGAGATCCGGCTTGAGGCGGCCGATGGTGACGCGCTCCATCGCGTTGAGAACGCCGGGCGCCACCTGCCCCAGCCGGCCCTGATAGGCGCGCGTCGAATCCGAAAAGCGATCGCACAGCACCCAGATGCCCTGCTCCAGAGCCGGCTGGATGACCGCATGGACGTGGTCGTCGCGTGCCGCGGCGAACAACAGCGTTTCCGCCTCCGGTCCCAGCAGCTTGCCCATGCCGGACAGCACGACATGACGAATGATCTCGGCACCCGGCGAACCGCCGGGCTCCCGGGTGACGATGGCGCGCAGTCCTTCCGCATCGAGGCGGTCCGCCAGCCTCTTGATGTGGGTCGACTTGCCCGCGCCCTCGCCGCCCTCGAAGGTGATGAAGCGCCCGCGGTCCGGGGCGCCAATGGCAGCATTCTCGGCCATGATCAAAGCTTCTCGGCGCCGGCGCGGAACAGCCCGACCACGAGTTCGCTGGCGCCATCGATCGCCCGCCGCACGGTCGATCCCATGCCGACGGCTTCCGCCGCATAGACCGGCGTCTCCACGGCGACGTTGGCCCCGCGCCAGACCCGAACGATGCCGACCGGCTGTCCAGCTTCAATGGGCGCACGCACCGGACCACTATAGACGACGCGCGCGATCAGCTTGTCGGTGCCGTTCTTCTGCACCATCACCTTGACCGGCTCCTTGCTGGCGAGCGCCACCGAGCGGCTTTCGCCGCCGAACACCTTTGCAAAGCCGACCGGCTGCTGCGCAGCGAACAACGTCCGCGCCTCGAAACTCCGAAAACCCCATTCAAGAAGTTTTTTCGCTTCGGTGACGCGGTCGTCGGGATCATCGACGCCGTTGACCACCACGATCAGCCGCATGCCGTTCTGCACGGCGGAGCCGACCATGCCGTAGCCGCCCTCCTTGGTGAAGCCGGTGATCCCGCCATCCGCGCCCTCGAGCACGTTCAGCAGTGGATTGCGGTTTTGCTGACGAATCTTGTTCCAGGTGAATTCGCGCTCCGCGAACAGCTTGTAGAAATCCGGATAGGCCTGGATGATGCGACGGGTCAGCTTGCCGAGTTCGCGGACCGACATCTTGTTGTCGGGATCGGGCAGACCGTTCGAATTGGCGAAAGTGGATTTCGGCAGGCCCAGTTCGCGGGCTCGCTTGGTCATGACCTCCGCGAAGGCCTTTTCACTGCCGGCAATGCCTTCCGCCAGGATCATGCAGGAATCGTTGCCGTTCTGGATGATGGCGCCACGCAGCAGATCGGCGACGGGAACGCGGCTGTTCAGGGCGGCAAACATCGTCGCGCCGCCCGCCGGCGCGCCGCCCTTGCGCCAGGAATTTTCGCTGACGCGATATTCGTCGGTGAGCTTGATGTCGCCGCGCTGGACGGCGTTGAACACGACTTCGGCGGTCATCAGCTTCATCATGCTGGACGGCGCACGCAGTTCGTCAGCGTTCTTCTCAAACAGCACGCTGCCGCTGCCGGCCTCGATCAGGATCGCGGTCGGCGCGTCGGTGTCGTAGCCGTCATCGACCTTCTTGGCGCCTTGCACGCTGTTGTTGGCGGCATACGCAAATCCGCTCAGCGCCATGCCGGCCACGACGACAACGGCCAGCAGGCTGCGCCAGCGCAAGGCTGCTTTCACATTCAGTCGGTCAAACGCGATGAAAATCGGTGCCATGTGCATGGTGTCCTGCGCGCCGTTCTAACAGGGGAACGGGGTGCAAACAACGATGCTCAGTACAGCCCGCGGCCGGACAGGATATCGCGGGCCTCATCGACCGGCGTATAGCCTGCGACAGCGGGCTCGCGCGGCGGTGCGTAATTGCTGTCGTTCTCGTAGGACACGGCGCGGCGATTTTCGACCATGCGGGCGCCGGAACGAACGCGGCCGGATGCCGACAGTTCCGAAGTCGCATTGATCGACGCGACGTCAGCCGACGTGTTGCCGAGCGTATAGGGCCGCCCCTCCGGCAACGGGATATCGCCACGCGCGATGCGGCCTGGTGCCGCCATTTCCGGAACGAAAGAACGCGCGGAAGCGACCCGCACCATCGATGGCGAGGGTGCCGGTTCGCCGGTGCGCAGCGTGGCGACCAACTGGCGGTCGTCGGAGCCCTCCAGCGGCGCGCGCGCGACGTATTCGACCCGAACCTTGGCAATGCCGTTGCCCTTGAAATCCAGCAGCTCGGCGGCGCGGTTCGAGACGTCGATGAGGCGGTTGCCGTGATACGGGCCACGGTCGTTGACGCGGACGATCAGCGACTTGCCGTTGCCGAGATTGGTGACGCGGGCGTAGCTCGGGATCGGCAGTGTGGGATGCGCCGCGGTCAGCGAGGCCATGTCGAATACTTCGCCATTGGCGGTCAGACGGCCGTGGAAATCGTCGCCATACCAGGAGGCCAGGCCTTCCTGGCGATAATTGACGTCCTCTTCCGGCACATACACCTTGCCGCCGACCGTATAGGGCTTGCCGACGCGGTAGGTGCCGCCGCCTTTCGGCACGGGCTCGCCCAAGGCGACCACGCGGGGGCTGCTGGAGACGCCGTATTTCGGATCGACGCGGCTGAACTTACCGGAGGATGCGCAGTTTGCCAGCGCAAGGCACGCGCCTAGGGCCGCAGCCGCTCGCGCCGCACGGCCAAGCCGATATGAGCCTCGAATCCCCATACGCCCCAATACCATTCCAGCGGCCGCTTGCCCATCTTGAGGCACCCCACGGCCGGTAAATTCCCGATACGGCCCACATCCGCACGAAGAGATGAACATATCGCAGCGCGAACGCGGCGGAAATGGGGTGAGCCGCGACGTGGTAAATGGATCGTTGTCCTGGGGCTGTGCCTCGTCCTGGCCGGATTTTGCGGCGCGACCGCAGGGATGCAAGATATCGCCGCAAACCGGTGCCGCCTCTGTGGCGAAACGTGCAGAGGCCACAGTCGCCACCTCGGCGGTGAAATGGCACCTCACGAGTTCCAAAATCGGAACTAAGTACCTTTACTGTAAGCCCTTTTGCCGCAGGATTCGAACCGGCATATTTACGGATGTTTCACGTTGGGCGACTAGCGTTGCCTGTTATGAAAAACCTGATTCGAAAATTCATCGCAGACGAATCCGGCGCGACGGCCATCGAATATGGACTGATTGCGGCCGGGATTTCGCTTATGATCATCGCCGCCGTGAACGGCCTTGGCGGCTCGCTTAAAGGCAAATTCGGTGCGCTCAATACGTCGCTGAAGTGACGGTTGGCGAAATGCAAATCGCTCCCCGCACCTGAGGCGGTGCGTGGAGCTCCTGGCCTCTGTCTCGGTACCTGACCCCACGCGCTCGATCCGCACCGGTGGTTGAACCCGCGGCTTAGCCCTGCCCTTTCGTCGATGCCTTGTCGCCGTCCTCGACGAATACGGGACGCCGTCGCCAAGGCTACTCGGACCGAATGTACGGGCCGTAAAGCACGTCCTGGCGCCAGCGATAGAGCTGCGCGAGAAAGCCACCCAAGCCCGCGACCACGGCCAGCAGCACCATCGTTTCGATCACCATGACGTCCCCCAAAGATGCAATGGTGCAAGGCATACGCCTCGAATTTTAAAATCCCGGCCGTGAAATCGCTCGGATTTGAACACAGCCGCTACCGCGGATTAACCTTGCCAAACCGGCGAAATCTGCTTTTTTTGCCGGGCGCAATTAAAGCGAATCCGGCCATGCGACTGATATCAGAACAAACCGACGCCGCCGGTCCAAATGCGGAGAAAGGGATGGATGTTTCAAGGACGGATTGCGGTGGCATCACCGCCGCGGGCGAGTATGAATTCCGGGATGGCCATCTGATCGTCACGCCATATCAGATCGCGATCTGGACTTCGCATCCCCCGGCGATTTTCACCGCGGTGGAACCGCGCCTGAGCATTGGACTAAAACTCTATGTCCTGGCCCACTGGCGATTGCCGGCATCACGCCAGGGCCAGGAAGAAGACGTCCGCTAGCGATGCAGGAATGTCGCCGCGTTGATCACGCCGACCGCCATGAAAGCCACGATCCACAGCGGCCACACCGACGCGCTGGTCGAATTGTTAAGCGGTCGAGGAACACCAAAATTCCGGGCCATAAACTGCTCCGCTGTGCTAATGAAGCGAATGCGCAAATGTTGTCGCGCAAGATGGTAAAATTACGTCGCGGCCATGCCGGTAAGGTTGATCGGTTAGGTTAAATTAGTAATCGCGTTGACGGAAACAACCGCTTTGCTCAATTGCAACCATGAGCAACGATGACGACCGCTACGAAATCGATTCCGCCGGCAACCGGGTGTTGATCGGACTGTCGGCCGAGGAGACTCTTGAGTTCATCCAGCTCGACGAGGCGATCAGCGACAGCAGACCGCTGCCCGGCGTTTCCCACGACGAATGCATGCGGATGGAAGACAGGCGCTGGCTCGAGCTCTACGAGAAACACGAAGCCGCGCGGCGGCCGTTCCTCACGGGGAGCAAGACCCGGCATTAGCAGGTCTGAAGCAGGTCTAAAGATCGCACCGATTTGTCTCGCTATCTGGCCGTGTCGCGCGCATCACTGCGGTTCCGATCCAAAGGCGTCAGGACAGATCATGAGCGAGCGGGTTGAGACGCTGAACAAGGCGCGCGAACGCATGATCGAGGACCGCGATGCCTTCGCCAAAGTGCTGGCGGCACCGTTCGACCGCGACAAGGCCGAACGCGCCCGCAACCGGTTCATCGAGATCCAGACGCTGATCGATGCGATCGACCGCGCCATCGCCGGCGACAAGGGCTGAGCGCCCTGCCCGGCTTCCGGGCTACGCCGGTAACCGAGCACAAATAAAAGCCGCGCCAACCCGAAGGTTGACGCGGCCATGGCCGTTCTGTTGCAAGGTGGACCTACCCCGAACGGTTACGCCGCGAGGCGCACTTCGTTCATGCGAACGTTATCGTTTGCATTTAGGTTTTTGACCCGATAACGGCGGTATCATGCCGAGCACAATTCATACCTTCTTCGCGGCCATCGATCCTATTTCGCCCCCGCCTGAACAGCCCGTGAATCCTGCCTTCCGGCAAAATCGGCCTCACCGGAGTGAGGCCTGGGCTGCTGAGGTGGAGGCGCCGGGTACCGCCCCCGGGTCTGCCCGCAGTCCGCTATGAGTTTCAGCGCCATCGTCTTTCGACCATGCAGATATAGGCGCGATTTCGGGTAAAAGCTAGGTGCCACCAGTTGGTCCCGAAACTCGCCGGCTGAGTCTTTTTTAACCGGCCCTCGCTACGGTGACCTCAATCGCGGAACCGCGTAAATTGTACCGCGAGAAACAAACGAACCCGCCGCCTCAACCCGGCGGGTTTTTGTTGAGGCAGGTGTTCGCCGCCATTTGCTGATCGCGGCACCAACCTGCTGTTGGCTACGGGGAGGATCGAGACTGATGTCGTTATCGTCAGCAAAGAACTATGCGCTTCGAGCCGCACGGTCGCAGGACGAAAAGGAAGCCATCGAACTTCTGTCGAAGGCCATCCTGGAGCTTGCGACGTCCATCGAGGCCACCGACGCCAAGCTAAAGCGGATGAACAAATCAACCTAGGTGGATGGCTGCCGCCCGTGGCGTCATCCCGGCCACAAGCCGTGAGTCCCCGGCGACTCTCGCCTGTGGGGTTTCTGCGTTTGTCGTTGTGGTAGAAGGTGGAGCAAACTAAGAGACGGGAACCAGACAGACGCATCACCGAAGCGAGCAATTCATTGGCCGACCAGATCGACGTGGGAACTCCGCCAGTCCACTTAAGTCGGGGCAGATCCTCAAGAGGGTTTGCGATTGCCGCCGTTCTGGTGGTCATCGCGGGCGCCGCCGGTTTCGCCTGGCTCACTTTTGGCGACCGAATCTCGGAGATCCCATCTTTCGGATCCACGCCGGGGCCGGTTGCCGCCGTCGCGGCCAGCGACACCGGCCTTGTCGCCGCCTCTGACTTTCAGGCGTTTCAGCAGCAGACGTCCGAGACCCTGCAATCGGCCACACAACTGCTGTCGGCCCAGCAGGCCGAACTGAGAAGGTTGTCTGAGGAAGTATCGCGCCTGACGGCAAAAATCGATCTGCTGCAAAGCACTGTGGCCGTCGCATCGGTCAAGCCGCCGTCGCCTCCATCACCCGCGTCCGCCACGCCGTCTCTTCCGCCCGCCCCTGCGGCCGCCACGGCGCCGCGGAAGAAGCCGGTCGTCCCCAAGCCGGCTGGCGCCATATCGCTCGGCGGCGCGCCGCTTCCAGCCGCGGGACAGCCTGGTCGGTAGTTTGCCCGCCGGACATGCCGGCAACTCGCGTATGCTCCGAGCCTGTCAGCCGCCAACCTGGGCGATCACGACGAGCTTGCCGGCCTGCAAGCCGACAATCTGCATCGGCGTGTGCGAATGATTATGCGCGTCCATCGCGTAGGTCCCGCCAACCAGCGCAGGCATTTGAGATGATTTCAGCGCCCTCTGAATATCCACGGGCTTGTCCGAATTCGCACGACGGATCGCGTCGACGACCAGACGGGTGGCCTCATAAGCGAAAAACGAACGTTGCGTCGGCATCAGGCCATAGTGGCCGCGATACGCCTGAACAAAATCTTGGACACCGGGCGTGTCGTCGGTCGGCATGAAGACGGCTATGCTCGATGCCTTGTCGAGGCCGCCGGATGCAATGAATTGCGGAGAGACGGCTCCGGCCGCCGCAGCGAAATCAATTCGACCAGCCAGCGGAATGCCCCCTCCGCCTTGCTCATAAGCGCGAAAGAACGCGGTACTCGACGTGCTCAGGAGAATAACGATTCGATCGGGCTGCGATGCCTTGAAACGCAGCACGGTGGCCGCAAGGTCCGACGTTCCTTTGGCGACGATCTCGTTGGCGAGGGTTTTGATTCCGACCCCGGTCGCCGCCTTCTCCATCGCCGTTGCATTGGCGCGATTGAAATCGGTGTCATCGGCAAGGATAGCCACGCTGCCGACGCCCTGCTTCTTCAACCACCCCATCATGCGGCCAGCGACATCGCCGTCAGAGGGGCTGGTCTTGAACGCATAGTCGTACCCGCCGATACCGGAAGCGTCGACGAATTCCTGGCCCGCCGAAATGTCGATGACGAAGGGAATCTTCGCTTCGTTCGCGATCGGCATAACCGCACGGGTGACGGGCGTTGCGAGCGCGCCCAGCAGCACCGAGACATGCTGTTGCTCGATCAGCCTTTTGGCGGCGGCGACACCGGTCGCCGGGTCGGCAGCATTGTCGCCATAATACGCCCTCACAGGCCGGTCGAGCACGCCACCGGCCTCGTTAATCCGTTCGAGGGCGAGTGCAATTCCATATTGTTCGCTCTGCCCAAAAGCGGCATTTGGGCCGCTCAGGATGGTGGTCACGCCGATGCGCACGGGCTCGGCCGCGATAGCCGGGCTGACGGCCAGGAGGCATCCCATCATCAAGATAGTTGATTTGATCTGCATCGATTTTTTCATGGCGCTTTCAGGGGTCCAGCAAGAGCAGGAAGAGTTCGCTCGTAATTTACAGCTTGCCCTGTGAGGTGATAATCTGACCAGAAAGAGATTCAGTTCTTACTGTTAGTTTGGAATTGCCGTGCTTGATCGCATCACCGGAATGCAGGTTTTCTCTCGCGCCGCGCATGCGGGGAGCCTGTCCGCGGCCGCTCGGCAGCTCGGCCTGTCCCCCGGCATGGCGACGAAACACCTCGATGCCCTGGAGGAGCGCCTCGGCGTGCGGCTGTTCCAGCGGAGCACCCGCAAGCTCAGTCTGACTGAGCCCGGTCAGCAATATCTCGAGGCGATGACACGGTTCCTTCCCGAGTTGGAGGAGGTCGAGGCAACGATCGCCTCGCAACGTGTCGAAGCAACAGGCCTTCTTCGGCTCAATGCGCCCCTCTCTTTCGGCGTTCGCTATATTGCGCCGCTCGTCCCAGTCTTCGCCAAAAAGCATCCGAACGTCACGGTGGACCTCGGACTCAATGATCGTGTCGTCAATCTGATGGACGAGGGATGGGATTTGACGATCCGGGTTGGCCCGCTCAAGGACAGCCGCCTCGTATCACGCAAGCTTGCCGAGAGCGCGATGGTTGTTTGCGCAGCCCCCGACTATTGGGCCCGGGCCGGGCGGCCCAGGGGCGCGGCGGAGCTGAGCAATCACAATTGCATGGGATCTTCGATCTCCAACATCGCACGGCCCGATGAATGGTCATTTGGGCGCAATCGGGATAATCGGGTTCCGGTGAAGGGAAACATGCGAGCCAACAATGGCGATGCCCTGGTGGCCGCCGCCGTCGCCGGGCTGGGGGTTCTCTACGAGCCCGAGTTCATCGTCGCAGATGCCATTCGCCAGGGAGACCTCGAACCCGTCTCGCTGGATGTCCCCACGGCCGACCTCGGGGGAATCCACATCGTCTACTCGCCAGACCGTGCTCCGCCGGCAAAGGTTCGGGTCATGATCGACTTCCTCGTCGCGGCGTTCGGCCCCAGGCCGCCGTGGGCGCTTCTCTAGACCCTGTCCCGGTCGATCCTTGCTCCGCGTAACGTGAGACCAATGCTCTGTTGTGAAGAGACACAGCGGGCCGACGACGACAACCAGATACAATCGGACATCGCGGGATACTGTAGCGCAGGCTGGCGGGCCGCGAACGACGATGATGAGAACTATGTCTAGGCAATGCCGCTTGCTTTGTCATCACGAGTACGTCGGCACCGATCGATATGAGTGTGCCGGCGCTAAGCGCCTTGAGGGGGATTAGAACTTCTAATTCGTCGCAAAAAGTTCGAATGAGATTCACTAAACGCCAAGCAGCGAGAGTGCTGCCGCCGTTGGTATGCAAAACTAGCGAAATCTTGGGGACCGGCCCGATTTTGTCTAAAAGGTCGACAAAAAGATCAATGCAATCGGGCGCAATTGCCGCTTCCATGCCTTGACGGTCGGAAGTGACGAAGGCCAGCACCTTCGTTTTGCGTTCTTTTTCAATTTTGGCGTAGAGTTTTTGTCGGTGGCCGTAATTCATGAGAATCTCCCCAGACCCGCCGCCAATCAAGCGCAACTTAGGGGTGAGGGCAAGCCATGCCTTCGTTTGTGCTTACCGGGCCTCGTGCTATCCTGCTACTTGGGTGCTCGCCGGGGCCGGTGAGATGTATGCCTG
>JAQGKA010000217.1 GCA_028290355.1 Tardiphaga sp.
ACGGTCCTATACCGTGATCGGCGACACGGTGAACCTCGCCTCGCGTCTCGAGGGTATCAACAAACTCTACGGCACCTCGCTCATCCTCAGCGAGGAAACCTATCGAATGGCGCAACAAGTCGTTGAGGCACGCGAACTTGATCTTATCACTGTCGCCGGCAAGACCGAGCCGGTCCGTATCTACGAGGCAATGGGCCGCGTTAGCGAGCTTACGCCGGAACAAATTCAGCTTCGCGAGGTGTTCGCCAACGGTCTCGCGGCCTATCGCCGGCAGGATTGGGACGAGGCGCAGACATGCTTCGAAAACTGCCTCCTCGGCGATGCGGAGGACGGACCTTCCCGCCTGTTTGCCGACCGCGTCAGCCAATTGCGCAGCGTTCCGCCGCCAGCCGACTGGGACGGGGTCTGGCATTTTATCGAGAAATGAACGGTTGGTTGGTTCATGCGCACGCCTGGGTCACATGTTGCGAGATCAGCCCGGCGACCTCCTTCGCGTGGGTCGCGATCATGAAATGCGCCGCGCCGGCGATGGTGGTGGCCGAAGCATTCGGGATGCATTGTCCGAGAAGCGCGTTGGCGCGTTGCGCGGCCGGGTGACTGTCCCCGCCCCAGAACACGAGCGTCGGAACATCGACGGTCGCAAGCAAGTCGGACGTCAGCTGGAAACCGTAGGCGCTTGCCCAGTCCAGAAGATTGACCGGCGTGGTCCGAACCGCGTAGTCGCGAACGCGCTGCGGCCAGCTCGCGAAAGTGCCCGCACCGCCATAAAAATCGATCATCTGCTCGATCGCAGCCTTCTCGCCGTTGTGGAATGCCGCAAAATAGGTGTCGGTCATTTCCCGAAACGCCAGATAGTGCCGGTACTCTTCCATGTGTCGCAGGATTTCGGGCCCCGGCGCTTCGGCAATCGTCAGACTCAACAATGGTATGCGCTTTCGAAGCGCAACGGCCAGTGCTGTCAGTCCGCCAAACGAATGGCCGACCAGATGGACCGGACACGCCGCGCGCCGGATCACCGCTTCCACGACCTCGGCCTCATGAGCAATATCGGCATCCATCGCGGTGCGGCGTTCGGCCGTGCCGCCATACCCGAGCAGACTTGTGGTCACGCAGCGAAAGCCGCAGGCCCACTGCGTAACGACAGGCCGCCATGCAGCGCCGGTGCTGCATGATCCCGGCACCAAGACGACCGTCGGACCTTCTCCGCTTTCGTCATAGTCGATGTGTCCGCGTTCGTCTTCGATCATGGCGTTGGCGTTCCCTGGCTGAGAGCTGCTCAGCGCTTGATGATCACGATCTCAAGGTATTCGCTCGGAACAACTATCGTGCCATCGTCAGCGCGGTTCATCCGCCCGATTAGCGCCAGCAGATCATTTCTCAATCCCTGCTGCTTCACCTCGTCGAGCGCGTCAAAGGCCTTGAGGATCGGACCGTAATAACTCTTGAAGATCTCCAGGAAATGCTCGGGCGATCGGTAGCGGAACGAGAAATTGCGAGACTCGGTGTTAATCGAAGCAGCCGCCGCTCCAAACATCTCCGCGATGCGCGCCTGCGTGCCCCACAGCGCCGGCGATTTCGCGCCGGCCGGCGGCGGCAGGTACTTGCCGAGGGTTTTGAAGACCTGACCGATAAAGCCATCCGGCGTCCAGTTCGCCAGACCGATCTTGCCTCCGCTCCTGCACACCCTCAGAAGTTCAGCCGCCGCCCGGTCCTGGTTGGGCGTAAACATGACGCCGAAGGTCGAGACGACCACGTCGAAACTGGCGTCGGCAAAACTCAACGCCTCTGCATCCGCTTCCTTGAATTCGATGGACAGGCCTTCCGCCGCGGCACGAAGCCGGCCGCGATCGAGCAGGCTCGGCACATAGTCGGTGGACACGACATCGCACCAGCGGCGCGCCGCGGCGAGCGTGACGTTGCCATTTCCGGCCGCGACGTCGAGCACCTTCTGTCCAGAGCGCAGATCGAGCGCCTCGCAGAGATTCTCGCCGACGATCTGCAGCGTGGTACCGACGACGGCGTAATCACCGGACGACCATGCGCCATGTTGGCGGGCCTTCAGCGCTTCAAGATCGGGCTGGCCAGACTGGGCGGTCTGATTGTGAGCGGCGGATGATGTAGCCATGATTGTTACTCCTTCGGTGGTAGTTTCGATGGTTCCGTCTGGTGCGCGACAGGCGCGCCATGACCGTCAATGCCGCAGCTCGGCATTCAGCGGTTCGCGTTGTCCATGTCGGACTGGCCTGCCGCGGCGTCGGTCGTTTTCGGGACGACCTCATTTCCAGCGAAGCCGATTGCGGAACGTAACGAGTCAAGAACGGCCGCATAGGTGCTGATGCCGTAGCAGATACATGTCAGTAGAGCTTCCATTGTCTGCTCCTAAATCAATTGAACCTCACCCTCCCAGGGACAGACTTAGGTCAGACGGCGGTTGGCCCCTATCCAATTTGCGCCATGGCTATCCCAGGCGCGAAATTTTCCGCCGAAATCGGGGTTCAAACTCGATGGTCAAGGATCTGGCAATGGATGCATGTCCCCCCGGCTCTCCAGGCGCATCGCCGCTGCCGCGCGGTGTCCGGCGTGCGCTCGATGCGATGCGCGCCAACGTCGGGCGCGACTGGAGTGTGAGCGATCTGGCCGATACCGCGAGCGTGTCCAGCAGAACGCTGCAGCGGCAGTTTCTCGCCTTCCTCGGCAAGGCACCGCGCAGCGTGCTTCGCGACATCAGGTTCGACAGCGCACGCCGCGAACTGCTGCAGGGCCTGTCTAGCGCGAAGGTGACGGACGTCGCGCTGCGCAGCGGCTTTCCGCATTGCGGGCGATTTTCCGTCGAGTACCGCCGCCGCTATG
>JAQGKA010000451.1 GCA_028290355.1 Tardiphaga sp.
GATCCGCAGATGGTGAGTCGCCGCGCATGAACGAAGAATCGTCGCAATCGCAAAGCAATATTTTGTGTGTGGAAGGTATTGCAGGGGCCGTGAACTGGCGTGCGAAATGCATGATCATAGTCGCCCGGCCGGGGGCCTGGAGCGAGCAATATGCGCAAATGGATCAAGTCCGGCGCCGATGCGCCGTATTCATGCAATGTCGATGCTTTACGAGCAGGCGGTTCCTTGAGGAGATACAAAAGGAATCGTCAAAAGGTCTGGATATCCGGAGCAGTACTTGCTCTGGCCGTCTCGGTTGCTGTTGTGGCGCCGCTGGCACCATCAATCGCGCGCGATCGAGGGCAATTCGCCAACACGAGTCCTGAACTGAAGTCCTGGTTCGACAGTCTGCGCAGCGCCAAGGGACCTTGTTGCTCGGACGCCGATGGCAGCGCGGTCAGCGATGTCGATTGGGAATCCAGCAGCGGCCATTACAAAGTGCGGCTCGATGGTACCTGGTTTGACGTGCCCGACGAGGCGGTCATCACCGTGCCGAACCGGGTCGGCCGTACCATGGTATGGCCGATGCAGGGCGCTGGCGGGATCACGATCCGCTGCTTCATGCCGGGCAGCATGACGTAGCGACTTAGTCGGCGCGGCGCATCGAGGCGAGTGTGGCGATCAGCGAGATCGCCGCGAGCACGACCACGGTCGCGCCGTAAATATACAGCGTCAGCGGCAGGCCTAGCGTTGGTACGAACAGGCCGGCGACAATGGTCGGCAGGCTGAAGGCGAGATAGCAGACGATGAAGATCACTGAGAGCAGACCGGCGCGCTCCTGCGGCTGCGCCAGTGGCACCACGGTTCGGATGCTGCCGAAAAATCCGGCGCCGAAGCCCAGCCCGGAGATCACCGTGCCGATCAGTAGCAGCGGGATGCTCTGTGCGTAAACGCCAGCCAGCGTAACGACGACGCCGAGGATCAGGCCGGACATGCTGCGGGTCAGGATCGTGGTGCCGGGCCACGGTCGCACCAGCAGCATCGACAACGCGCCGCTGTACGTGAGGACCGAGACGGCGAGGCCGCCGAGCAGCGGCGAGGTCGAACCGGTGACGATCCGCAGCAGCGACGGCATCAGCGACAGATAGAATCCGCACAGCGCCCACAGCGCGATATTGCCGGGCGATACCAGGATCAGCGCCTGCCGTGCATGTGGCGGCACGATCACGATCGGCCGCAGCGACGCCAACGCGCCCGGCCGAGGTACGGCGGTTTCCGGCATCCACCACACCAGCAGCGCCTGCACCGCGAAGGCCGCCAGCAAAAGGATATAGACGAGTTGCGTCGGCATCGGCGCGTAGGTCACCAGTATGCTCGAAATCAGTGCGCCGGTCGCGGTGCCCGTGACCGGCGTGACGCTGTTCATCAGCGAGCCGTGCGCGCGGTGAGTGTCGAGAATCGCGGCGCCGATGGTGCTCGCCGCCATGCCGGTGGCAAAGCCCTGGATGGTGCGCGCGGCGATTAACATGACAACGGAATCGGCCTCGATGAAGAAGACCATCGCCAACGCATTCAGCATCAGTGCGGCAAATATCACCGGCCGGCGTCCGACATAGTCAGACAGCGATCCGACCGTGAGCAGCGACAGCAGCAAGCTCAGCGCGTAGACGGCGAACACCGTCGTCACCATCACCGGCGAAAAGCCCCAGTGCTCCTGGTAGATACGGTACAGCGGCGTCGGCGCGCTCGACGCGCAGGTGATGGCGCCGAGCGTCGCGATCTGGAAGACAATGGAACCGCGGCGCGTCATCAGCCGTCTGGGCTGGACGTCGGGAGGTCTGAGCATCGAGAGGGCTTGCCTGCAGGGAGGGTGGGTCAAACCCGCGCTGGTCGCGTCCGCCCATCGAATGATTTTACCTCCTGTGCCGCGCGTTGTTCGTGTGAAGCGGAACGATGCAGCAACAGGGGACGTCAATCATGCACAGGCCAGCCGCGCTTCACAACCGCGGCTGGCTCGCGCGCGCCGTGCCGGGATTGCATGGCTCGCGGCGCCCATTCCCCCTTAACAGCGCGCGAATCCGTTCCTATACTATTGGCTTCACGAACAATGAAAGGAGGTGGTCCAGTGTCTATTTCCAAGCGCTGTCACCTCGCTGAGGCCGCCCGCTAGGCTCGCGATTTGAGTCTGGCAAGGGCGCCTCGGCGCCTGGTTCAGCGAGAACAGGGAAGGGCGCGCCGAGCGATCGGCGCGTCCTTTCTTTTGGCGAAGCTGCGCGGACTTGATCCGCGGCCAATCCATGGCAATCTATTCGGTATCGCTTTGTTGGGAGTAGCAGCGATGCCGAGAACGCCGCGCGATATCGCGGATAAAATGGCCGAGCGCCGCGACCGGCGGAAGGCGGGCGACGGTTTCGTGCGCGAAAGCTTCACGCTTCCACGCGACAACGCCCGCACAACGGCACGGGCGTTTCTCGATCGGTTTCCGAAGCAGGCCTATATGAGCGAAGTCGAACGCTGGCGCGAATTGCCCGGCGGCGAGATTGAATTCACGATGCGGCGGCTGCGGACGGCGGATTGACGCTGCAGGCGGCGATCGGTTGTGCGATCTCATGTTCGCTCATGCCCGGCGCCTTTGATGTATCCGTCTGATCCGGCGCGCATTCGTGGATCGCGTAGCCCATGTCGAGAATCCGGCGCGGCGGATCTTCTTCCCGAGAGCCGACTTCGATCACGAGACCGCTGTCGGCGGCATGCTGCCAGACCTCCGACTTGGTCGGAAAGGCCTTGCTGACTTTGACGGCGTTGGAAAACAGTGCGTAAGGCATTAGCGACCTCCGTTGCGAGGCGATAACACGGAATATGGCATTAGGTTGCATTGCAGCAAGAGCGACTTTCGTCGCGCGCGAAAATGTGAAGCGGAGCAAAACCCTCGCGCCGGGGCGGTTCCATCGGGGAACCCGACGGTCGCCTCAGAGCGCGGCGTCGTTGCGGGCATTGCGGCGGATCACCTGCGGCGGTTGACCGAAGGCGCGCAGGAAGGCGCGGCGCATCCGCTCGCGATCGGCGAAGCCGGTTTCGATGGCGATGAAATCGATCGGATGCCGGCTCTGCTCCATCATCAACCGCGCCGCCTCGACGCGCAGGTTCTCCACCGCCTTGGCGGGCGGCTGACCGGTCTCGGCGTGAAACGCGCGGCTGAACTGCCGCGGGCTGAGATTGGCCGCCTTGGCGAGTTCTTCGACGGACAGCGGCGCTCGCAGATTCTTTCGTGCGTAAACCAGGGCATTTTGAATGCGGTCGGATTTCGCATCCATCTCTAGCAAGGCGGAGTGCTGCGACTGGCCGCCCGCGCGCCGATGCGAGACGACGAGCTTTTTCGCGACGCTGCGGGCGACATCGGCACCGAGATCCTTCTCGACCATGCCAAGCGCAAGATCGATTCCCGCAGTCGCCCCGGCGGAGGTCCAGACCGGCCCGTCGATGATGAAGATCTTGTCCTCGTCCATCTGGATCTTGGGGAAGCGCGCCTGCATGTCGCGGGCGTGGAGCCAGTGGGTCGTGACGCGGCGGCCGTCGAGCACGCCGGCGTCGGCCAGCGCGAAGGCGCCCATGCAGATCGCCGCGACCCGGCGCGAGGTGGTGAGGGAATTGCGGATAAAGGCGATCAGCGCGGGCGAAGCTTTGACGATCTCGTTGCCGCCGCCGACGATCACGGTGTCATAGCTCGCATCGTCAAATGGCCTGGTGTCCATCGTCATGCCGAGCGAACTGTGGATCGGTCCGCCGGTCTCGGACAGCACGCTGACATCGTAGATGGCCTCGCCGGCGGTCAGGTTGGCGAATTCGAACGCCGCCAGCGCGGCTGCGCTCATGACCTGGAAGTTCGGGACGACGACGAATGCGATGCGCTGCATGGTGGCCTCCATGGCATAATAGGTTGCATATACGACATTTGAGACGTCAGCAAGGCGCCCTAGGCTCCCTCCATTGGAACCCGAACACCCCAAGGAGAGACATCGTGAGCAACGAACATAGCAAGGGCACCGCCCTGATTACCGGCGCATCATCGGGAATTGGCGCGATCTATGCCGATCGCCTCGCGCATCGCGGCTACGACCTGATCCTGGTCGCGCGCAACGGCGACCGCCTCGCCGCGCTCGCCGCGCGGCTGACCAAGGCGACCGGGCGCTCGGTTGAGACGATGGTGGCCGACCTCACGGACAAGGCCGGGGTCGCCAAGGTCGAAGCGAAGCTGCGCAATGAGGCGGGCATCACCATGCTGGTCAACAATGCCGGTGTCGGCGCGACCGCGCCGCTGCTTCAGGCCGACATCGGCAAGATGGACGACATGATCGCGCTCAATGTCGGCGTGCTGACCCGGCTGACCTACGCGGCGGCGCCCGCTTTCGTCGCGCGGGGCCGCGGCACCATCATCAACATCGCCTCGATCGTGGCAGTGGCGCCAGAAATGCTCAACGGCGTCTACGCTGGCAGTAAGGCTTTCGTGCTGGCCTTCAGCCAGTCGCTGCATCACGAACTGGCCGCCAAGGGTGTGCGCATCCAGGCCGTGCTGCCCGGCGCCACCGCGACCGAATTCTGGGGCATCGCCGGCATGCCGGTGGAGCATCTGCCGGCGGCCATCGTGATGTCGGCAGACGACATGGTCGATGCCGCGCTGGCCGGACTCGACCAGGGCGAACTCGTCACCATCCCGTCGCTGCCCAATCTGGCCGACTGGACCGCGTTCGAGGCGGCCAGGCAGACGCTGCTGCCAGGCCTGTCGCGCACCGTTCCGGCGGATCGTTACGGCGTGAAGCAGCGCGCCGTCGCCTGAGTACTGGCAATCCGATCGAACTGCGCCCCGCTGCCCAGTTGATGCATCCCAACGCCCGGCAGAAATGCCGGGCGTGTCTATTTCCGGGGCTGGCTTTTGCGGCTTTCGCCGCTATGGTGCCGCCGTCGCACTCGTAGCTCAGCTGGATAGAGCATCGGATTTCGATTCCGAGGG
>JAQGKA010000224.1 GCA_028290355.1 Tardiphaga sp.
GACGAGATGCGGCCGGTGATGATGCGGCCGAGATAGGGGTTGGCTTCGAGGATCGTGCCGAGCATGCGGAACGGGCCCTCTTCGACCACGGGCGGCGCGACATGCTTGATGACGAGATCGAACAGCGGCTTCATGCCGACGTCGTGCGACGCGTCCGGGCTGTCGGCCATCCAGCCGTTGCGGCCGGATCCGTACAGGATCGGGAAGTCGAGCTGGTCGTCGGTGGCGTCGAGCGCTGCGAACAGGTCGAACACTTCATTGACGACTTCGGTGATGCGGGCGTCCTGGCGATCGACCTTGTTGATGGCGACGATCGGCTTGAGGCCGAGCTTCAGCGCCTTGCCGACCACGAACTTGGTCTGCGGCATCGGGCCTTCAGCGGCGTCGACCAGCACGATCACGCCATCGACCATCGACAGGATGCGTTCGACTTCGCCGCCGAAATCGGCGTGGCCCGGGGTGTCGACGATGTTGATCTGGACATCTTCCCAATGCACCGAGGTGCACTTGGCGAGAATGGTGATGCCGCGCTCTTTTTCGATGTCGTTCGAATCCATCGCGCGCTCAACCTGGCGCTGGTTGTCGCGATAGGTGCCGGACTGCTGCAAGAGCTTGTCGACGAGCGTGGTCTTGCCGTGGTCAACGTGGGCGATGATAGCAATGTTGCGAAGGTTCATAGGTCTTCTTCTGGTTTTACGGTCTGGGTGCCCTAAGCGGGTTCAACAAAGGCATGTCCAACAAAGCCTTTTGGCCTTGCGCTCAAGCGCGCCGTCGGTTCTGCCTCGTCTGAAAACGCGCTGGGGCAATCCCTCCAAAAGCAAACCCGGCCAAAGGGGGCCGGGTACTCGGACGCGTTGCGTCGCAATATAGTCAGAAGCCGCCGAAAAACAAGCAAATCTGCCGTTTGGTCAGCCGATTTTCGGGTCCAAAGTGGTCGCCCAGAGGGCCACATCGTCCCGATCCCGCAGAGTTACGGTCATTTGCCCGGTTTGGCCGTCGATTTTGACGTGACCGAAGAACTGCATCCCGGCCGAGGGCGGCAGATTCTGCTTGTCCGGGCCGGGTGCCTTGATGAATTTTACCTCCGGGCCAAAGGTATTGTCGAGCGGATTGGGGCCGAAGGTACCGGCGTGGAACGGGCCGGACACGAATTCCCAGAACGGCTCGAAATCCTGAAACTGCGCCTTGTCGGGATTGTAGTAATGCGCGGCGGTGTAGTGCACGTCGGCGGTCAGCCATACGGTGTTGCGGATGCCGGCGGTCTTGATGAAGCGCAGGATGTCGGCGATCTCCAGTTCGCGGCCGCGCGCCGGACCGTCGCCCTGCGCGATCGCTTCCGAGCCCTTGTGGTTCACCGCGTCGTCCTCGACCACGATGCTGATCGGCATGTCGGAGGCGATCACCTTCCAGGTTGCTTTTGATGCCAGCAGCGCGCGCTTCAGCCACGCCATTTGGTCCGGCCCGATGAAATACGCGTCGGGGCCGTAGCTCTCCTGCAGGTTCGGACCGTTGGGGCCGCGGTAGCTGCGCTCATCGAGCATGAAGACGTCGAGATGCGGGCCGTAGTTCAGCGTGCGGTAGACCCGGCCGGGCTCCACGATGCTTTCGCGGATCGGGTACATCTCGTGATAGGCACGCGCCGCGCGGGCCGCCAGCAACGTGATATCGCGTTCCTTGTAGGAGGCCGGCAGTTGCTTCGACAGCGACCAGTTGTTGGTGACCTCGTGGTCGTCCCACTGGCCGAACACCGGCACCGCGGCGTTGAAGGCGCGGACATTGTCGTCGAGCAGATTGTATTTGTGCGCGGCGCGGTATTCATCGAGCGTCTCGGCGACCTTGGCCTTTTCCGGAATGATGGTGGTGTTCTTCCAGACCTTGCCGTCGGGCAGTTTTGTCTCCGCCGCGATGACGCCGTCGGCATAGATGGTGTCGCCGGAATGGATCAGAAAATCCGGGCTGTGCTTGCGCATGGTGGCAAAGGTTTTCATGCCACCGTCGTCGGCATTGATGCCATAGCCTTGGCCGGCGACATCGCCGCCCCAGACAAAGCTGACATCGCGGCGATCGGCCGGCGCGGTGCGGAAGCGGCCGACAACGGGTTCGCCGACAATGTCGAAATGCGAGAGATCGCGGACTTTCACGCGGTAGAAAATATCCTGCCCGGCCGGCAGATTTTCGATCAGCATTTTTGCGGTGAAGTCGCTTTCCGGCAGCGCATTGATCGGCGGCAGCGCGCGGGCGTTCTTGAAGGAATCGGTGGTGGCGACCTCGACCATCATCTGCGCCGGGCGGTCGGCACGCGACCAGATCATGCCGCCATCGACGCCGATGTCGCCGGACTGCACGCCATGCGACACCATCGGCCGATCGGCAGCGCGGCTGAGATAGGGCATCGTCAGCACACCGGCACCGGTCGCGGCGGCGGTGGAGAGGAAGCGGCGGCGGGACAGCTTGATAGCCATGGAAGCATTCCTGTTGAGTTTCTCTGATGAGAATGGCTCTAAGGAGATTGCTTGACGCCCCTGTGACAGGCTGTCGCAGCGCGGCCCGCTTCGGTCACGAAAAATGATGCGGCCGGTGTCAGCGCGAAGCGCGTTGACACATTCGGAAATTTCACCTTACCGTGATCGGGACGGTTCCCTTCGGGGATCAAAAGGGAATGCGGTGAGGGATTTCCCCGATTCCGCGGCTGCCCCCGCAACTGTAAGCGGCGAGCCTTTCGCTGGAAGCCACTGGGCATTTCTCGCCTGGGAAGGCGGTGAAAGGCATTGACCCGCGAGCCAGGAGACCTGCCGCCAGTCGT
>JAQGKA010000248.1 GCA_028290355.1 Tardiphaga sp.
CGATCCTCGGCAAGGCCGAGTTCCTGAACCCGGGCGGCTCGGTCAAGGACCGCGCCGCGCTTTACATCGTGAAGGACGCCGAGGAACGCGGCCTGTTGCAGCCCGGCGGGGTCATCGTCGAGGGCACCGCCGGCAATACCGGCATCGGCCTCGCGCTGGTCGGCAATGCCCGCGGCTACCGCACGGTCATCGTGATGCCCGAGACGCAGAGCCAGGAAAAGAAGGACATGCTGCGCCTGTGCGGCGCGCAGTTGATCGAAGTGCCGGCGGTGCCCTATTCCAATCCGAACAACTACGTCAAACTGTCGGGCCGCCTTGCCGAGCAGCTGGCAAAGACCGATCCCAACGGCGCGATCTGGGCCAACCAGTTCGACAACGTCGCCAACCGCGAGGCACATATCGAAACCACAGCGCCGGAAATCTGGCAGCAGACCGACGGCAAGGTCGATGGCTTTGTCGCCTCGGTCGGCTCCGGCGGCACGCTGGCCGGCGTCTCGATCGGCCTGAAGAAACTCAACGACAAGATCAAGATCGTGCTGGCCGACCCAATGGGCTCGGCGCTGTACGAGTACTACAAGAACGGCAAACTGAAATCCGAGGGCTCCTCGATCACCGAGGGCATCGGCCAGGGCCGCATCACCGCCAATCTCGAAGGCGCGGTGGTCGATGACGCCTACCAGATCCACGACGAGGAAGCCGTGCAGATCGTGTTCGACCTGCTTGAACACGAAGGCCTATGCCTCGGTGGCTCCACCGGAATCAACATCGCCGGCGCCATTCGTCTGGCCAAGGAGATGGGCCCCGGCCACACCATCGTGACCATCCTGTGCGACAACGGCAGCCGCTATCAGTCGAAACTTTTCAATCCGGAATTCATGCGCAGCAAGAACCTGCCGGTGCCGGAATGGCTGGAGCAGAAGAGCACCATCAGTGTGCCGTTCGCGAAGGTGTAACGATACTTTGCCGAGCATTCCGCCGTCATCCTGAGGAGCCGCGCTTTTGCGCGGCGTCTCGAAGGATGCGCTGCAAGTGCCGTGGCCGCACCCTTCGAGGCTCGCCAAGAGGCTCGCACCTCAGGATGACGGCGACGGAGTTGGCGGCAGATTGGTTCAGCGCAATATCTGCCCCAGAAACAGCTTCGTCCGCGCGTGCTGCGGATGGGCGAAGAACTCGTCGGGTGTGTTGGCCTCGATGATCTGGCCGGCGTCCATGAACACCACGCGGCTGGCGACTTCCTTGGCAAAACCCATTTCGTGGGTGACCACCAGCATGGTCATGCCTTCGCGGGCGAGATCGACCATGGTGTCGAGCACCTCCTTGACCATCTCCGGATCCAGCGCCGAGGTCGGCTCGTCGAACAGCATCACCTTCGGATTCATCGTCAGCGCACGCGCAATGGCGACGCGCTGCTGCTGACCGCCGGAAATCTGGCCGGGATATTTGTTGGCCTTGTCCGGAATCCGCACCCGTTCCAGAAACTTCATGGCGCTGGCTTCGGCATCCTTCTTCGGGATGTTGCGGACCCAGATCGGCGCCAGCGTGCAGTTTTCCAGCACGGTCAGATGCGGGAACAGGTTGAAACTCTGGAACACCATACCGACCTCGCGGCGGACGTCATCGACGCGGCGCAGGTTGGGGCCGAGCTCGATGCCATCGACATTGATATGGCCCTCCTGAAATTCCTCCAGCGCATTGATGCAGCGGATCAGCGTCGACTTGCCGGAGCCTGACGGGCCGCAGATCACGATGCGTTCGCCGCGCCCGACATCGAGGTCGATGTCGCGCAGCACATGGAAATCGCCATACCATTTGTTGAGGCCGGCGATGGTGACGATGCGGTCGGTTGTCATGGCCATATGTTCTCAATTACGCCGGTGAGCATTGAGCCGATGCTCGACGAACAAGGAATAACGCGACATTCCGAAACACAGCACGAAGTACATCATCCCGGTGAAGGCAAAGCCGGTGAACAGGGTTGTCGGTGTCGACCACACGGGATCGGCGAACGACGCCCGCAACTGCCCGAGCAGATCGAACAGCGCCACGATCGACACCAGCGAGGTGTCCTTCAACAGCGCGATGAAGCTATTGACGAGGCCGGGAATGACGTGGCGCAGCGCCTGCGGCATCACCACTAGGCCCGTCGTTTTCCAGTACGACAGGCCGAGCGCGCTGGCCGCTTCCGCCTGGCCGCGCGGGATTGCCTGCAGGCCGCCGCGGATGACCTCGGCGTTGTAGGCGCCGGCGAACAGAGCGATGCCGATCAGCACGCGGACCAGACCGTCCACAGTGAAATTGCCCGGCAGGAACAGCGGCAGCATGTAGGTGGCGAAGAACAGCACGGTGATCAGCGGCACGCCGCGCCAGAATTCGATGAAGGCGACCGAGAACACCCGGATCAGCGGAATCGTCGAGCGCCGCCCCAGCGCCAGCGCGATGCCGACCGGCATCGAGGCGACGATGCCGGTGACCGATACCACCAGCGTCACCAGCAGGCCGCCCCACAGACGCGTATCGACGATCGGCAGGCCGCCGCGGTCCAGCCCCATGATCGCGATGACCAGACCGATACCGGCGAAGGTCGCGAGGCTGACGATCAGTGCACGCCAGCCGCTGCGAAAACCGCCGCTGAGGAAAAACAGGATGGCTGAGACAATCAGCGTCGTGGCGGCAAAGTCTGCCCAAACCGGCTGGCCGGAGGTCTGGATATGATTTCTGAGGAACGTCAGCGGCCACAGCACGATGGCGGCGGCATAGCCGAGCAGCCCGATCAGCGTGCCCAGCCCATAGAGGATTTGCGACAGCAGCGGCAGCGACGTTGCTTCGGCAAGCCTGCGACCGCCATCGACAAGGCCGTTGGCGAGGCTGGCCAGCGCGTCTTCGGTCCAGGCGATGCCAAAGCCGCGGATGCCACTGCCATACAGAAGAAAGAAAGCAACGATGGGAAAGGCGATGAAGAACAGTCCGGCATTCAAGCTCTTGGCCGGCAGCCGAGGAATCAGTAGCGGCAACAGCAGCAGCGCGGCGAGCAGAAAGGTCAGGTTGACACGCCAGCGCTCCGGCTCCGGATAGAAGCCGTAGATGAATTGGGTGAATTTCGCCTGCACGAACGGCCAGCAGGCGCCGACGACGTGGCCGGCGTTCTCAGCAAGACACGCCGTGCGGTCCTTGCCCTGCCAGACCGCATCGACCAGCAGGAATCTGATCGCGGGAATGACCGTGAACCACAGCAGCAGGATGCTGGCGATGGTGAGCAGCACGTTAGTCGGCGAATTCAGCAACTGCGTGCGAACGAAGCCGACGAACCCGGTGGTCTTGATCGGCGCGGGGCGCTCCGCAATGAGTTCTTTCGAGATGAACGCGGAATTGGCGAGATCACTCATGCGCCCATGCTCCGGCCGATCCGCCACCCGTAAAAGCTCATGATCGCGCTGGTGACCAGCGAGATCACGAGATAGACGCCCATGGTGATCGCGATGATCTCGATCGCCTGTCCGGTCTGGCTCAGCGTGGTGCCGGCGAACACCGAGAACAGGTCGGGATAGCCTATGGCGACGGCCAGCGACGAGTTCTTGGTGAGGTTGAGATACTGGTTGGTGAGCGGCGGCAGGATCACCCGCAGCGCCTGCGGCACCACGATCAGCCGCAAGGTGTTGCCGCGGGTCAGGCCGAGCGAGGCGCCGGCCTCCATCTGGCCCTTGTGCACCGACTGCACCCCGGCGCGAACGATCTCGGCGATGAAGGCGGCAGTGTAGGTCGACAGCGCCAAGGTCAGCGCGACGAATTCCGGAATGATCCGCGAACCGCCGGAGAAATTGAAGCCTTTCAATTCCGGATATTCAAAGGTGACCGGCTTGCCGAAAATCAATGTCGCCAGCAGCGGCAGTCCGATCAGCATGCCCAGAACATACGGCCAGATTTTGATGAGCCGGCCGCTCTGAAACAACTGTCGCCGCGCATAGCCTCGCAACAGCAGCGCGCCGACGATGGCGACCGCGACCGCGATAGCGAAAGGCTCAAAGCCGACAGTGCCGACGGGCTTTGGAATTCCAAAACCGCGATTGCTGAGAAAGAAGCTGCCGAACAGCGAGATGCTCTGTCGCGGGTTGGGCAGCGCAGCAAGCACCGCGAGATACCAGAACAATATCTGGAACAGCAGCGGCAGGTTGCGCACCAGTTCGACGTAACCGCCGGCGATCCGTGCCAGCAGCCAGTTCGGCGATAGCCGGCCGAGCCCGACCAGAAAGCCGATGAGGGTGGCGAAGAAGATGCCGATGACCGACACCACCAGCGTGTTGACCAGGCCGACGAAGAACACTCGGGTGTAGGTGTCGGACTCGGAATACGGGATCAGCGACTGGCTGACGCCAAAGCCGGCGGTGTTCGACAGAAACCCGAAGCCGGAGGCTATGCGCTGCGCCGCCAGATTGGCGCGGGCATTGGCGACGATCTCGTAGCCGATCCACGCCAGTGCTGCGACGAACAGGATCTGCAGCGCAAACCCGCCCCAGCCGGCTTGCCCGCCAAGCACCCGTCGCAGTTTTGCGACGAACTGCGACGGAGGTGCTCTTGCTTCGATGGCCATCGCCGCTGGCGATTATGAGATCAGCGGATCGGCGGCGCGTATTGAATGCCGCCCTTGTTCCAGAGCTGGTTGAGGCCGCGGGCAATGCCAAGTTTGGAGCCGGCGCCGACATTGCGATCGAACACCTCGCCGTAATTGCCGGTCGCCTTGATAATGCGGGCGACCCAATCCTTGGTGAGGCCGAGCGTTTCGCCGAGATTGCCGTCGGTACCGAATACGCGCTTCAGCTCGGGCTTGTCGGACTTTGCCATCTCATCGACGTTCTTCTGGGTGATGCCAAGCTCCTCAGCATTGACCATCGCGAACAGCGTCCACTTCACGATATCGAGCCACTGGTCGTCGCCATGGCGCACGAGCGGCCCCAGCGGCTCCTTGGAGATCACTTCCGGCAGCACGCCGTGATCAGCTGGATTGGCGAGCTTGAGGCGCTCGGCATAGAGCTGTGAAACATCCGAGGTGAAGACGTCGCAGCGGCCGGATTCGTAGGCCTTGACGGTTTCGTCAGCGGTGCCGAACGCAATCACTTCGTACTTCATGTTGTTGCCCTTGAAGTAGTCGGCAACGTTCTGCTCGTTGGTGGTGCCGGTCTGCACGCAAACCGAGGCGCTATTGAGCTCCAACGCCGAATTGACCTTGAGCGACTTGCGCACCAGAAAACCCTGGCCGTCGTAATATGCGATGCCGGTGAAGTTGACGCCCAGCGAGGTATCGCGCGACAGCGTCCAGGTGGTGTTGCGCGACAGCACATCGATTTCGCCCGACTGCAGTGCGGTGAATCGATCCTTCGCCGACAGCGGCACGTACTTGACCTTGGTGGGATCGTTGAACACCGCGGCGGCGATAGCGCGGCACACGTCCACGTCGAAGCCGGCCCAGTTGCCCTTGTCGTCGGGCGCCGAGAAGCCCGGCAGGCCCTGGCTCACGCCGCAGGACAACATGCCACGATCCTTGACGGTCTTGAGGGTCTGCGCGGACGCAGCTTGCGCGGACAGACCGGCGGCGAGTGCAAGTGTGAAAACCAGAGTTGCGCGTTTCATGGCAAAGCCTTTCAAGGACGTCCGGAATTCTTCAATCATCGCGATCATTGCAGAGGCCAACCTACCGTTCCGCATCGCCATCGCAAGTCCCGCCCCGCCGCCAAAGCGGTCAAAGCCGGCACCCCGAACAGGCAACAGGTCGAAATTCGCGGCAGGCCCCTCAACATGCGGCGACTGGATGACTAACCCGCATCTCAGGCCGATCAGCGAGCCGGGTCAAGGGGTTGACGACGATCTTCTGTGTCCTGTTAGTAGGAAACCCGAGCCATCCCGCCTTCTGGACAATCCAGACGCAATTTGGCTGCGACAATGTGCTCAGACCCGCGGCGGATCCATGACCGTTTTAAACCATAACTCCGGCACCACATCGCTCGATATTGAAACGGTGCTCGTCACCGCCGGTCGCGACACCGCGGCCCAAAAGGGTTTTGTGAATCCGCCGGTGGTGCGCGGATCCACCGTGCTGTATCCGAACGCCGACGCCCTGCACGCGCATCGCGGCGAGTTCCAGTATGGTCGCCACGGCACCCCGACCACCAAGGCGCTGCAGGAAGCACTGATGGCGCTGGAAGGCCCAAGCTGCGCCGGCGTTGGCCTGGTACCCTCCGGCCTGTCCGCGATCTCCACCGCCCTGCTCTCCGTGCTGAAGGCCGGCGACCATTTGCTGGTCTGCGACAATGCCTATCGGCCGACACGAAATTTCTGCAATGGCATGCTAACGCGTTACGGCATCGAGACCACGTTTTTCGATCCCTTGATCGGCGCCGGCATCGCAGCACTCATCAAGCCCAACACCCGCGTGGTGATGGTCGAAGCGCCCGGCTCGCAATCCTTCGAAATGCCCGATATCCCCGCCATCGCCGCCGTCGCCCATGCGCATGGCGTGCTGGTGATCGATGACAACACATGGGCGACGCCGTTGTATCACCGCTCGCTCGATCAGGGCGTCGATATCAGCCTGCAGGCGGCCACCAAATATATCGGCGGCCATTCCGACATCATGTTCGGCACCATCTCGGCGAACGAAAAGGCTTGGCCGCTGGTCAGCGAAGGCATCAAGCTGCTTGGCGTTTGCGCCGGGCCGGACGACGTGTTTCTCGCGTTGCGCGGCCTGCGCACGCTGGCGGTGCGGCTCGCGCATCACCAGAATTCCGGACTTGAAATGGCGCGCTGGCTCGCGGCGCGGCCGGAAGTCCTCGAGGTTCTGCACCCCGGATTGGAAAGTCATCCGGGCCACGCGATCTGGAAGCGCGACTTTACGGGCGCCTCCGGACTGTTCAGCATCGTACTCAAGCCCGCGTCGCAGAAGGCCGTCGATGCCCTGCTCGACACGGTCAAGCTGTTCGGCATGGGTTATTCATGGGGCGGATTCGAGAGCCTGGTGATTCCGTTCGACTGCGCGACCTATCGCAGCGCCACGCCGTGGGCGCCGGGCGGTCCGGCCTTGCGACTGCACATCGGCCTGGAAAGCGTCGATGATCTCAAGGCCGATCTGGCGTGTGGTTTTGACGCGTTCAACGCGGCGTAACCTTCCTTATTCGCGCCCCAGCCAAGCGCCCGCATCGCAACAAAACGATTGATCCGCGCCCGGATCGGCATAGCTTTGTCCCTTCGATTCAATTTCAGAACGGACAAGCATGGGAAGCATTGTACTGCTCGACCTGATGGGCGGCGTGGCGCTGCTGCTGTGGGGCCTGCACATGGTCCAGAGCGGCATCCTGCGGGCCTTCGGCTCGGATCTGCGGCTGACGCTGGCGCGCGCATTGAAGAATCGCTTCGCGGCCTTCGCGGCTGGCATCGGGATGACCGCCCTGCTCCAGAGCAGTACCGCGACGGCGCTGATCACCAGTTCGTTCACCGCCGAAGGACTGGTGAGTCTGGTCCCCGCGCTGGCGATCATGCTCGGCGCCAATGTCGGCACCACGCTGATCGTGCAGGTGCTGTCGTTCAATATGTCGGCGGCGGCGCCCGTTCTCTTCATCATCGGTCTGCTGGCGTTCCGCACCGGCGCGCGGTCGCGGATCAAGGACCTCGGCCGCGTCTCCATCGGCCTCGGCCTGATGCTGCTCGCGCTGCATATCCTGCTCGATACGCTGGCGCCGGCGGAGAATGCGCCGGGCATGCGCATCTTCATGAGCGCAATCACCGGCGATCCCGTGCTGTGTATCCTCCTCGGCGCGATCGTGACCTGGGCGGTGCATTCCAGCGTCGCCACCGTGCTGCTGATCATGTCGCTGGCTTATGCACACTTCATCTCGCCCCATGCGGCGCTGGCGCTGGTGCTCGGCGCCAATTTAGGCAGCGCCATCAATCCGGTATTCGAAGGCGCACGCCGCGACAATCCCGCGAGCTATCGTCTGCCCTACGGCAACCTGCTGAACCGCGTGGTCGGCGTGCTGCTGGTGGCGCCGTTCCTGCATCCGATCGCCGACCTGATGCAGGAATGGCAGCTCGATCTGGCGAAGATGACCGCCGCGTTTCACATCGCCTTCAATGTCGCTACCGCCATCCTCTTCATCGGCCTGCTGGACAGCCAGGCGCGGCTGCTGAAGAAGTTTTTGCCCAATCGCGTTCTGGAGGCCGATCCGTCCCGGCCGCGCTATCTCGACGAGAGCGCGCTGGAGACGCCTTCGCTGGCACTGGCCGATGCCGCCCGCGAAACCCTGCACATGGGCGATCTCGTTGAAGTCATGCTGCGCAAGGTAATGGCGGCGCTGATGAGCAACGATCGCGCGTTGGTCGATCAGGTGTCGCGGATGGACAACCATGTCGACAGCCTCGACGAAGCAATCAAATTGTATTTGACCAAGCTGACGCGCGGCAGCCTCGACGAGCGCGAGGGCCATCGTGCCATGGAGATCATTTCCTTCGCGATCAACCTCGAGCATATCGGCGACATCATCGACAAGAACCTGAGCGAGCTTGCGACCAAGAAGATCAAGCGCCGCTTCCAGTTCTCGCCGGAAGGCGCGGAGGAACTCTCGGCCTTCCACAAGCGCACCATGGACTCGCTGCGGATCGCGTTCGGCGTATTCATGTCCGGCGATGTCAACGAGGCTCGCAAGCTGCTCGCGGAAAAAGGCTCGCTGCGCAACGCCGAACTGGCTGCCACTGAGCGTCATCTCGACCGGCTGCGCGAAGGCCGGCCGGAGACCATCGAGACCACATCATTGCATCTTGATGTGCTGCGCGATCTCAGGCGGATTCATTCGCATATTTGCTCGGTGGCTTATCCGGTGCTCGATGCCGCCGGCGAATTGCCGGTTGCGAAGACGGCAGCCATCGAGACGCTTGCGCTGTCGAGCTCGACAGCACACCCGTCGGCGCCATAGCGTTAGCGATCCAGCGTCTTCGAGCCGCTGGCGTGGTTCTTGACGATCAGCATGATGTTGCGGATGTAAACGAACGTCGCCATGGCCTGGCCGATAATGATCACCGGCTCGCGTTTCACCACGCCATAGACCAGCGTCATCAATCCGCCGCCCATGGAGAAGAACCAGAACGACATCGGCACGACGCTGTTGCCGGCGCGTTCGCTGGAGATCCACTGCACCAGGAATCGCGCGGTGAACAGCAGCTGCGCCACCAGGCCGAAAGCGAGCCAGAAATCGAATTTGGCGACGAACACGTCGTACAGATAGTCGCCCAGTGCCTGGCCGTAGTGGATGATCATGATTTTATCTCGGTTGCGACCGGCGTCGAACGCTTGCGGCGGATCAGCCACCACACGCCGGCGAGATCCATGATGCCGATCCACAGCCGGTCGAAGAAGCCGTAGTTCGAGACGCCGGAATGGCGTGGGCGGTCGACGACATCGACATAGGCGATGTCAAACCCCTCGCGACGCACCAGCGCCGGCAGGAAGCGATGCAGACCATCGAAATATGGCATCGACAAGAACACATCGCGGCGGAACGCCTTGAGGCCGCAGCCGGTATCGCGGGTGCCGTCACTCAGGATCGTCTTGCGCACGCCATTGGCGATCTTCGACTGCATCTTCTTGAAGCCGGTATCCTTGCGGCCGACGCGCTGTCCGGCGGCAAGGCCGACGCGGCCATCGCCCGCCTGGATCGCGGCGATCAGGTCAGGCAGAAACGCTGGATTGTTCTGGCCGTCGCCGTCGAGCGTCGCGACGATCCCACCACGCGCTGCGCGGACGCCGGTACGCACCGCCGCCGACTGGCCGGATGATTTGGCGTGATCGATGCGACGCAGATTACCGCGCTGCTTCATCAGATCGGCCAGCCGCGTAGGTGTCGCATCGGTGGAGCCGTCATTGACGTAGATGATTTCGTAAGCCCAGCGGCCATCGAGCGCCGCCGTAATCTCGGCGATCAGGGGCGCAACATTGTCCTGCTCGTTGCGTACGGGCACGACAATGGAAACATCGACGGGGGCAGCATCGAGAGATGACAAATCAGGGCTCATGGTTGAAGGCGCTGCCGCGGGAACTTGGCCGCCCGGCGGCCTCGCGGAGTCCGCTTCTTATGGGGCGAAGGCCTCGCGGGCAACCCTTTTGAGGTGGCTTGGCGCCGGCCCGGGGAGCGGATCTATGGTACCGTCGCTGCGGATCGTGAAGGCCAGATGGCGTGCCGCAAACCAGTACCGCACCGCCATCGCGCCGATCACGCCGGTGAGCGCGCCGGCGACCACATCGCTCGGATGATGCGCCAGCAGCACGAGGCGGGTGGCGCAAATCACCAGCGCATAGGCGAGCATCGCCACGCGCAGCCGCGGCCACACTGAGGAAACCGCGAAGGCCAGCGCAAAACTGGTGGTGGCATGGCCAGAGGGAAAGCTGGCATAGGCCTCGCTCCAGGCGAAATGCGAAAAATTGAACGGATTGGCGACGCCGCCAACGAACGGCCGGCCACGGCCGACGAAGCCCTTGATGATTTCACCTGCGAGCACCGACACCATCACCGCCAGAAAGATGTACTGGATGCGCGTGCCAAAACTGATCAGCAGCGACCGCGACATGCCGCGCAAGCGCGGCGCCAGCAGCGCTAGCACGATCAGGATCGCGAACAGCGTCCACAACACATAGTTCGATTTGCCGAAGTCGGTGAGGATCCGCACCGGCCACAGCCAGGCGGTGCCGCGCGGGGGCATCAGGCCGATCTCGAAGGCATCGAGCTCGTACATCAGCGCGATGATGACCATGGCGGTGATCGCGCCGAGCGCCAGGGAACGTCGCGCCCAGTGGCGTCCAGCCTTGGCGCGGCGCGAATGCGAGGGCGCGTGGACGATCTGCGCAAGCGACAGCCAAACGAAGGCGGTCAACCGAGACAAATAGCCGGAGGCTGGCTCCGTGGCGGGGACCGCGGACATTTACTCGGTGCCTTCGGAGCGATAGATCGCCACCGAAATCGCCCGGCCCTGCGAGAAATTATACCCCTCGATGCGCGTCGCCACGTTGTAGCGCAGGCCGATCGCCTCGGCGCGCTGCGCAAAGCTCCGTTCCGAACGCGCTTCCACCAGCGCAAAGCGGCAGCTGCCCTGGCCGAGGAAGTCGGCGGCGCCGGAGCCATCGGTCAGGACTGTCGAGGTGCCGGACATGAACACCAGGCTAGGCTCGTGATAGCCGGCCGCTGCGGCCTTCGGTCCAACGCAGACGACGTTGCGCAGCGCGCGCGCAATTTCAGAACTCGGAAACAAAGGCGTTAGCGCTGGCACAACGATGCCGTAGAACGACGTACTGAGAAACAATGCGGCCACCGCAGCATTGAGCAATGAGCGTTCGGCGCGGTTGTCGTCGTACATCCACCACGCGAACAGACCGAAGATCAGCGCCGCCGCCACGAACGGCCACGCCAGAAACACCGGCTGCCGAGTCAGCGTGATCGCCGCGACCACCGCAATCACGGAGGTGCAGGCGGGGATCACGAACCACCATGCCGCGCCGCGCATCAGCCATGAGCGCGACAGCACGCGCCGCTCCAGCGCGCCGACGATCAGGATCGCGATCGCCGGATACAGCGGCAGCACGTAATGCGGCAGCTTGGTCATGACGACTTCGAACACGATCCACGACGGCACCAGCCAGGCCAGCAGATATTGCGCGCCGGGTTCGCGTCGCGCGCGCCATATCGCCGGCGCCGCCATGCCGGCCAGCGGCGCGCCGGGCCAGAATGTCACCCAGAACAGCAGGAAATAAACGCCCGGAGGCGCGCCGTGTGATTCTTGCGCGGCAAGCTTGCTCAGCATGTCGCCGCCGAGCGAATTGGAAAAGAATGACTCGCCCGACTTCAGGTAGATCGCAACGAACCACGGCAGCACCAGCACCAGCGTCCAGGCGATGCCGAGCGCCGGCCGCAGCCGCCACAGCCACGCCGCCGAGCGATCGAGAATAGCCAGCGCAATGATGGTCAGCACCACGAACATCAGGATCAGCGGCCCCTTGAGCAGGATGCCGCCGGCCATCGCGGTCCAGAAGACCGCGGGCTCGGCCCAGGCCGAACGCTCGGCTTCTTCGCCGCGTTGCCACGCCAGGTAGATCCGCGCCATCGCGCCCATCACCGCGACCACGGTGAGCAGCAGCATGGCGTCGGTCTTGGCAAGCCGCGCTTCGACCCCGAGCAGCACCGAGCTGCACATGATCAGCCCGGCCAGCACGGCCCCGCGCCGCGTCACGAAGGCCAGAGCGGTCCAATACGTCAGCAGCACCGCGCCGATGGCGCCGATCAGCGACGGCACGCGATACAGCCAGATCCGGACTTCCGCCCGCGGCAGGCCGAGTTTGGTGGCGGTCTCGACCACGGCGGACTGCAGCCAGTAGATGCCCACCGGCTTCTTGTAGCGGACCTCGTCCTGGAAGCGGATATCGACGAAATCGCTGGTTTCGACCATCTGCTTGGTGGCCTGGGCGAAGCGCGGCTCGTCGCGGTCGATCGGCGGGATGTTGAAAAAACCCGGCAGGAAGAACAGCAACCCGCAGATCGTCAGGAACGCGACCGCGCGGGCGTGGCCTGAGGTGACGAAATCGAGCACGCGCACCAGCCCGCTGCCCGGATTGACTCGGGTTTTCGGCTCGCGCGGCGCGCCAAAGCGGGGTCTTGCATAGGTATCGGCCATGATTGTCGCATACGCTGAAACCG
>JAQGKA010000249.1 GCA_028290355.1 Tardiphaga sp.
GCGGCAATCCAGAGGCCGCAAACGAAGAAAGAACTGGATCGCTTCGTCGCAAGGGCTCCTCGCAATGACGGCTGGTAGGTCAGCGTAAACTACAGCTGCTGTGCGCCAAACGTGTTGCACGCCTGCACGGTGCCCTGCTGATAGCCCGTCATGAACCAGCGCTTGCGCTGTTCGGCCGAGCCGTGGGTGAAGGAATCCGGCACCACGCGGCCCTGCGCCTGGCGCTGCAGCGTGTCGTCGCCGATCGCCGATGCAGTCTGCAATGCGGCGTCGATGTCGCCGGCCTCGAGGAAGCCCGGACGTTTCTTCTCTTCGCGGTTGACCCAGACGCCGGACAGGCAATCCGCCTGCAGCTCGACCTTGACCTGCAGCGCATTGGCTTCGGCCTTGCTGCCAGCCTGCTCCTGCAGCCGCGTCACGCGCGGCAGGATGCCGAGCAGGTTCTGGATGTGATGGCCGGCTTCATGGGCGATGATATAGGCCGCGGTAAATTTGCAGGCGTTGCCCGAGCAGCCGCGAAAGCGGGTTTCGACCTGGCGAAAGAAACCGGTGTCGAGAAAGATCTGCTTGTCCGGTGGACAATAGAACGGCCCCATCGCCGACTGCGCCATGCCACAGCGGCCGCCATTGGTGGCGTTCTTGAACAGCACGATGCGCGGGCCGGAATACTTCTGGCCGCTGGCCGCAAAGATTTCGCTCCAGCGATCGTCGATCTCGCCGAGCACGCCGGAAATCATGCTGCCCATCTCGTCGGTCGGCGCGCCGCCTTTCGATGGCGCGGACCGCCTGTCGGTCTGATAGGTCGGCGCCTGCTGGCCGCCGGTGAGAATCTCCGCGCCGCCGATCAGGATGCGCGGATCGATGCCGAATGCCCAGCCGACCAAGCCGAGCACGATCACCGTGCCGATGCCGAGCCCGCCCCCCCCCATCGGCAGGCCGAATCCGCCTCCGCCACCCCCGCCACTGTCATCACGACGGTCGTCGATGTTATCGCTGCGACGGAAGTCATCGTAACGCATGGGACATTTCCTTTATTTCAAATCGCTTGCGAGCGGCTCGCCGACACGTAACGCGGCAAACGCGCGAAATTTCCATTCCGTTAAGCATTAACCCGCCAGGCAAAACTTGCCTAGTTCGAACTCCATACCAATTAAGTCGATTTTTACTTTGCGACGTCACTGTGTGGCCAGTCGGTTGTTTAGTCCCGCGTCGCCGACAGCGTCGCCTGAGTCAGAGTAATTGAGTCATGGTTGTTTCGCGTAGCGGGGCGTCTTTAAAGGCGCCCCGCACCCAATTCGAATCGTATCCGAGCGCCCGTATCGTCATTGGCGATTGCGTCGCCGAGATGTCAAAGTTGCCGGCTGCGTCGGTCGATCTGGTGTTTGCAGATCCGCCGTACAACCTGCAACTGAAGGGCGACCTGAAGCGCCCCGACGAATCCCATGTCGATGCGGTCAACAATGACTGGGACAAGTTCTCGTCATTCGCCGCCTATGACGACTTCACCCGCGCCTGGCTGCTGGCCTGCCGCCGCATCATGAAGCCGTCGGCGACCTTGTGGGTGATCGGCTCCTACCACAACATTTTTCGCGTCGGCTCGATCATGCAAGACCTCGGCTTCTGGGTCCTCAACGACATCGTCTGGCGCAAGTCCAATCCGATGCCGAATTTCCGCGGCCGCCGCTTCACCAATGCGCACGAAACCATGATCTGGGCCGCGCGCGACGAGAACGCCAAGGGCTATACCTTCAACTACGAAGCGCTGAAGGCCGCCAACGAAGACGTCCAGGCCCGCTCCGACTGGCTGATTCCGCTGTGCACCGGCGACGAACGCCTGAAGGGCGCCGACGGCAAGAAGGTTCACCCGACCCAGAAGCCCGAAGGCCTGCTGGCCCGCGTGCTGCTGTCGTCATCGAAGCCCGGCGACCTGGTGATCGATCCGTTCAATGGCACCGGCACCACCGGCGCCGTCGCCAAACGCCTCGGCCGCAACTACATCGGCTTCGAGCGCGACCGAGAATATGCCGCAGCGGCCGAAGCGCGCATCGCCGCGATTGAACCGCTGCCGGAAGCCACGCTGGCGCCGTTCATGACTGCCCGCAGCGCGCCGCGCGTGGCATTCTCCGAACTGATCGAACGCGGCATGATTTCGCCCGGCACCAAACTGGTCGATTTGCAGAAGCGCCATGGCGCATTGGTGCGCGCCGACGGCGCCATCATGCTCGGCGACAAGGTCGGCTCGATCCACCGCATGGGCGCCGTCGCCCAGGGCTCCGCCTCCTGCAACGGCTGGACCTTCTGGCACCTTGAGACCAAGAAAGGCCTCCGTCTGATCGACGAACTGCGCGCCGAAATCCGCAGCGAGATGGGCGCGGTTTAAGGTCCACGCGAGAGCGTCGTCGGTCGTAGGGTCGGCAAAGGCGCGCTTGCGCCGTGCCCACCATTTTCCTTCAGCGCCAAATTTTACCCAACGCCGAAATGCTGTCGGTGGGCACGCTTCGCTTTGCCCACCCCACAGACGACTCGGTGAACGCGCCCGCCGGTAAAATCTGCCGGCAAACCCTGCCGGGCGGCAACCGCGCGCCTGCACGCCCGAGACTCAAGCGGTTGTTGTTGCTGAATATTTCTGGTGGCCTGGATTTTGCGTAGGGGGTGTTGAGCACCTCACTATTCGAGAGATCCAGATGTCCACCTCCATCATCTCCAGCATGTTTTCGTCGCCGCTTCCAAGCAAGCTCCAGCCAGGCAAGGCAGCCACGGCCCTCGACAAGGCGATCACGACGCCGCAGTCCGCCGAAGACAAGTTCATGGCCTATGCGAAGATGTCGCCCGCCGACAAGATGCGCGCGGCGATGCTGTCGAGCATGGGCCTCACCGAAGACCAGGTGAAGAACATGTCGCCGGACCAGCAGAAGGCGATCGAACAGAAGATCGCCGACCAGATCAAACAGGCGGCGCAGAAGCAGGCCGAAAAGGGCGGCGGCACCGGCTTCATCACCGACATTCAGGCGTAGCCGGGGCAGCCAGATCGGTAGCCGTAGCCGGATAGAGTCGGCGTGGCGCCGTAATCCGGGGCAGAGTTTCAGCCCGCCTGCACGGCTGGCTGCGGAAATGGCCCGAGCGCCTTTTCGACCAGCGCAGAGTCACAGTATTCCTTGATCAGCTTGATCTTGCCGTCCTCCACACGCCAGACCATGCAATAGTCGTTGTCGTAGCGGACGCCGGTCTTGGTGACGTTGTCACCCTTGGCCTCGACGACGACGTAGTCCCCTTCGGCAATGAAGTTATAGGCGACGGTGCGCGGCCGGACGTCGAACAACGACCTGAAATGCCCCATCAGGCCGTTCAGCACCGCGTCGCGTCCCTTGAAGGTCCGCGACCACGAATACTGACCGGTGACGATCCAGCACACATCCTCGGCGAGGTTGTCGGCGAAGGTGGTGCCGCTGCAGTTCGCGGAGTCGGTGTAAATCTGCTGAATCAATTTCTTGTTGGCAGCAACGCTCATGAATATCTCCTGATAGCGATAGTGACGTTCGAACAGGTCAGGATGCCGCGCAAGTGGATTGAACAGCCGGAACGGCGGCATCCACGATCGCGGAAAGCGGTCGAATAACGCCTGGACTTTGGAATAAGGCTCCTGGGCAGGCGGAATGCGTGGGGTCATTCGGATTGTTCTCGACATGGGGCGATGACCGCAACGTGGCGCAGCGAGCCTTATTCTTCCAATCGATAGTTTATATGATATATATTCGGCAAATGAATTTGGCTGCGCTCGACCTCAACCTTCTTGTCGCGCTCGACGCCCTCCTGCTGGAAGGCAATGTCAGCCGCGCCGCCATGCGGATCGGATTGTCGCAGCCGGCCACGAGCCATGCCCTGCAGCGGCTGCGCGACGTTCTCGGCGATCCCTTGCTGGTCCGCGTCGGCGCGCGGATGGAATTGACGCCTCGCGCTCAGGCGCTGCGTGGGCCGTTGTCGCAGGCGCTCGATCAGGTGCGCGGGCTTTTCATTCCTGACGATTTCGATGCCATCAGCAGCGAGCGCCAGTTTCGCCTGATGATGCCGGATCTCGCGGTGGAGCTGCTGATCCCGCCGCTGATGGAAAGAATTTCTGCGCTGGCTCCGAACATCCGGCTCGACATCGTGCCCTGGCGCGGCTCGGCGATCATGACGGCGGAGTTCGCACGCATGCTCGATCTCGTGATCAGCATCGGCAATTCCTTCAAGGGATTTCATCGACAACTGCTCTACACCGACAGCGATGCGCTGGCGGTGCGGCGCGGTCACGCCATCGGCGCGAAACTGAAACGACGCGACGTGTTTTTGAGCGCGCGCCACGTCGCCGTGGTGATCCGCGGTCAGAACGAAGACCTGATCGACGGCTGGCTCAGAAGCAAGGGACTCGAGCGGCGCATCGCGCTGGTCGTGCCGGGCTACATCGAAGCGCTGCATATCGTGTCGCGCACCGACCTTGTGGCCTTCGTGCCGCGCCGCCTGATCGCGGCGCTGGCCGGGCCGCTCTCGCTCACGACCATCGCGCCACCGCTAGATCCCGGCATCGACGAACAGTTCATGTTCTATCCGACGCGGGCGCAGTTCGATCCCGGATCGATCTGGCTACGCAACCTGGTACTGGAAACCGGCCGCGCGCTCGATCCGCCTAAACGCCGCGCGGTCTGACCCGTTCAGGCCGCGCGCCTTCTTCGACGCAGCTGCGCCGGCCTGATCCACTAAATTCTGCCGGGCCTCGCCGAGATAGAGGCGGATTTCCTTGGTCAGCAGGCCGGACTGCGACGACAGATCGCCGGACGCCACCATGGTCGAGGTCGCCAGCTGCTCGGTGTCCTTGGCGGTCGATGCCAGCGACTGGATATTGGCGGAAATCTCGCGGACCACCGAGAAGGCCTCGTCGACGTTGCGGGCGATATCGGCGGTCGCCGCCGACTGCGCTTCGGAGGCGCCGGCGACCTTGCCGGTGATCTCGTTCACTTCCGCAATCACGGTGCCGATCTCGGTGATGGAATAGCTGACCTTGTCGGTGGCCGATTGCACCTGGCCGATCTGCGCCTCGATCTCCGCAGTGAAATTGGCGGTCTGCGTCGCCAGCGACTTCACCTCATGGGCCACCACGGCAAAGCCGCGGCCGGCGTCGCCGGCGCGCGCCGCCTCGATGGTGGCGTTCAGCGCCAGAAGGTTGGTCTGGCTGGCGATGACATTGATCGATTTGACGACCTCGCTGATGCGCAGCGCGACATTGCGCAGCACATCAACATTGCTGGCGGCATCGGCCACCCGCTCCACCGCGCGGCCGGCGATCGCCGCCGAGCGGTTGACGTCGGCGCCGACTTCGCTGGCACTGGACGACAGCCGCGCCGTGGCGGACGCGACCGACTGCATGTTGGCAGCCGCCTGTTCCGACGCCGCCGCCACCGAGGTGACGCGCTGCAGCGTGGAGGACGCGCCACTGCGCAGGTTGCCCGCGGTGCCGCTCATCTCGATGGCGCCCGAGTCCAGGGCGGAGACGATGGTATTGACGGTGACTTCCAACTCGGAAGTCTGGCGCTCGAACTGCCCGATGCGCCTGGCGATACTGTCGGTGGCGTCGTTGATGACCTTGGCGCCGTGCAGCAATCCGCCGTGCAGGCCGCCCGGCAGAATGCGCCGGTAATACTTGTTCTGATGCACCGCGGTCATCGCCGCCGTGGCCTCGCGCACGAAGGCGTCGCAGCCGTCGATCATGTCGTTGATGGTGTGCAGCAACTCGCCCATCACGCCGCCGGTCGGAATCGCCCGAATCCGCGCCTCGAAATCGCCCTTGGCGATCCGACGGCAGGCATCGCGGGCCTGCTCAACCAGCGCCGCGGCACGCGACATCCACAATAGCGACAGGCCGGCCGCGACGATCGCTACCGCCTGCAATAGCATCGCAACCGTCGTCATGCCGGCGAGCTGAAGCACGAGCGCCGCCGCCGAACCGAGGACGACCAGCAGCGTGCTAAGCTGCGCTCTTGAGAGAAAACATAAGTTCGTCATAGCTGACTTTCTGCGAGGCAACGAAATCCGTGAGGGCTTTTTGACCGGCGGCGACCGCATCCTTGCCGTTGGCGTGGCGGCGCTCGATGGCCAGCACTTCGGCGTACAGCGGAACGATCGTCTTCTTGATGATGTCGGCCGCCGGCGCACGACGGTTGGAATGATAGCCGGCGATCTTGCCGTCAGCGCCGAATGACGGCGTCACATGGGCGAACACCCAGTAATGGTCGCCGGTGACCGCCATGTTCTTCACATAGGCAAAGATCTCGCGGCGATTCTCGATGGAGTCCCACAGCAGGCGAAACACGCTACGTGGCATGTCGGGATGCCGGACGATGCTGTGCGGCTGGCCGATTAGCTCGGCCTCGCTGTAGCCGGCGATCTTGCAGAACAGCCGATTGACGTAGGTCAGCCGCCCCTTCATGTCGGTTTTCGAGACGATCAGTTCGGAGGCCGGAAAGAAGACTTCGCGGCCGCTGGGCTTGATGGAATGGGACATGTTGACCTGTCGGTGAGGCTCACCAGAAATGCGCTGTGGTGGTATTAGGAAACCCAGCTGAATTTTGCGTTAAGGTTTTATCCACCATGCGCGGACGGCGCTTGGCGCGAACGCGGATGCGTCCGTGCGAGACCGCGTAGTTGCCTCGACCGCCCCGTCCCCGCCATGACCTCGATCAAATAGCGCGTCGTCGGCTTCCAAATCGAAGACCTCAATGCCAACCTGGGGATCGTGACAGTCGCGGAGGATCGCAATTCTCCGGCGCGGCGCCCACTCTTGGTCGCTGAGTTCATACTGCATGCTTCGATGCTCCGGTTTCGAAGCCTGAATCACATCAAAAGCGATGCCGCAGCAAAACTGGCATTTCCGAGATCACCCCCTACCCGGACATGCCCCGGACAAGCCATTTCGGTGGCGAATGACCCAACGGACATTCGCCACCGGCGATCGTTCTGCCATTCTATACCGATTCAGGCAGCGGCAGAGTCGCAGGGCATACGGTTCAGAAGGGCGGGGACATCCGTCGCAGGGATGGCCTTGCTGAAGAGGTAGCCTTGTCCCTCCGTGCATCCGTTGGCCTTGAGATATGTCAGCTGCTCCGTGTCTTCGACGCCCTCGGCCGTGGTCGACAAGCCAAATCCCTTTGCAAGTCCGAGGATCGCGCGGACGATCACTCGACCTTCTTCGTTCTTGTTGAGACGCGATACGAAGCTTCGGTCTATCTTGATCTTGTCGAGACGAAACGAAAGCAACTGGCTAAGGGTGGCATAGCCTGTTCCGAAATCATCGAGCGCGATGCGGACGCCGGCTTGACGGAGTTCATCGATCACGGTTTTCGCAACCCCGATGTTATCCACGAGCGCGCTCTCGGTAATTTCAATCTCCAGGCGACGCGGGCTGAATCCTGTTTGCCCAAGGATCGATAGAATGCGCAGACCAAGCGTGGGATCGCGCAACTGAATGGGCGAAATATTGAAAGCAAGGGTGAACGTCTCAGGCCACGCGCGGGCATCGGAACATGCGCGGCGAAAAAGCTGATCTCCTAGAGAGTTGATGAGACCGGTTTCTTCCGCAATCGGAATAAACACGTCAGGCGGAATATGTCCCAAAGTCCTGTTTTCCCAGCGCGCCAGGGCCTCGAATCCGATGATGCGACCATTTTTGAGCGAAACCAGCGGCTGGTAGTGCGGCTCGACAATGTCGGCTGCGATCGCGCTGCGAAGCTCCCGCTCGATCTGGATGCGCCGCTCGACATGCGCGTCCATCTCTGATTCGAAAAAACGAACACGCGACCTGCCATCGCCTTTTGCGCGAGAAAGTGCACGATGTGCCCGCCTAACCAACTCGTCGAGATTGATGCCGTCACTCGGGGCGATGGCGATGCCAATTCCCACACCAAGCTCGGCTGATACCTTCTCGATCGCGAAAGCCTCGGCGGCGGACGTCACAATACGGCTCGCTAGATTCGTGGGATCGTCGAGGGAGCGAATGTCTGGCATGACAATCCCGAATTCGTCCCCCCCAATCCTTGCCAGGACGCTATCCTTGCGCAAGAGATCGGCGATCCTGTTGGCAAATTCGCATAGCACCTTGTCCGCAGCTACGTGGCCATGCGTGTCCTTAATCCCCTTGAAGTCATCAAGGCCAAGCATCAGAACAGCCACCTGGCGCGTGTCGCTGGCGTCGTTGAGGCACGCATCAAGTTTTTCATCGAACAGGCGACGGTTAGGCAGTCCGGTCAGAGGATCGTGCCGTGCCAGATCACGCGCGGCTCGTTCTGCAATGGCTCGTGCTTTGATTTCGTTGGCGAGATCTCGATAGCGGCGAACGCTGTAGATCATCAGGGCCATGCTCAGGGCGAACGCGATAAAAATAATGTCGTCGAGCTCCCATTCCGCGTAAGCCATTCCAAGCTGAGACAAATGAGAACCAAGCTCATAGACATGCGCCAGGACCGAAGCGAGAACGGTGCCCCCAAAAAGAACAATGGAATCCCTTGTTGCGGATCTGCGCCAGTCGAACCAATCGGCGCGGAATACGCGCAACAATGGGGCTGACAAATTCATCACAGTCGAACCTTCGCTGACGCCGGCCGCTCCAGTGGAATTCTTAGCTGGCAGCATAGAGGTTAAATAAGTGGCGGATGTTGTGCGCTGATTGTCGGAAACTTAAGTTCCACTTCTCAGGCCGTGACGGCGAACGCGCCGCTGAATCGCGAATAGTAGCTCCCGGCCAAGCTGGATTGCGATCGACCTTGGCGAAGCTGGGATGTAGGTCTTAAAGATACCGCTCAAGATTTGGTGGCTCTGAGGGGCGAGGTTGGCGAGAGCGAGCAGACGGCAAGGCTTCGCACGACATCCCGAAGGATGCTACCGGCCAGCAGTAATCAACAGGTGAAGACAATGTCCGGCTCCCGACGGTCGCGCGGCAAGCCGAACGCCGTGCTACCGCTGGCTTTGAGCGCGACTACCGCTTACCTTTCGAGAGGCCATGCATGTCTTGGAACGACAAAGGGCTCGGGTTGTTGTAACTAATGTCAGCAACCTTTCTCGGTAGCTTCCGACTTTCCCCGCGGCAATTGTGGCCGTCTCAAGCACTCGGCCATCCCACCCTGTTTCAGCTGGCTGTGCGACTCCCGAAAATCGTCCCGGTTTAGCCGCGCCCTCGCGGCGAACGCATCGCCGACGGTCCACGAAACGACCGCAGGTACTCTCATAGGAGACGGCATATGCATATGAGTACCAATATTGCAGTATACGAGCCGCCCACCGCGCTCCAGCTAGTCACGCAGGCTTATGTGAGCCTTCTCCGCATCGCCTTCGCCCTGATGCCCGCCCTGCTCATCGCCTATCTGTATTTCTACCAGGATCCCACCCTAAGATTCGAAAATCACCTGTTCCATGAAATCGCGATCGCCGTCGCAACCCTCGAAGGGCTGTTCGTCACATATGTCACGTGGCGTTGCTACCAGTCTTCGGGCGAACCCCTCTTACGTTGGATGACGCTGGGCTTTATGGGTTTCGTGCTGATCTATGCGCTGCACGGCGTTTTCACTGGGATGGCACACCACAATATCTGGCTGTTTCTGCTCTATGGACCGGCGTCGCGCCTGGCGATGTCGATCCTGCTCTTCGTTGGGCTGCTCTCCTACAACTGGCCACCAAACGACGTCGCGAAGCGCGCGAATGTACGCCCATGGCTGATGTGGGCTGGCTTGTTCCTGATGGTGGATCTGGTCATCGCCTGGGTCGCCTACTCCGCCTATGCCGGCCACCCGGCGGTGCGCTTGGCCCTGGAGGGCGGCGCACTGGTCTTCTGCGCGCTGAACGTTGCGGTCATGCTGTCGCGCCAGATTCATTCGCCGCTCATGACGATCTTCGGGATCTCGGTCACGTGGTTCGCGCTATCGTCGCTCGCATTCATGCTGGGGGGACCCTGGAATCATATGTGGTGGCTCGCCCACGCGATCTTTGCTGGCGGGTTCTTCCTGCTCAGCTATGGCGTTGTCCAGGCTTTCCGAACGACGCGATCATTCTCGACCATCTATAGCCAGGAAGAATTGATGGCCCGGCTGGCCGAGGCAATGGCCGGCACGCAAAGTGCGTTGCAAGAAGTGCAACGGAGCAATCAGATGTTGGAACGTCTTGCCGCCACTGATCCGCTGACCGGTGCCGGAAATCGGCGCCAGTTCATCGAGCGCATCGGCACCGAGATCGCGCGGGCCAAACGAAGCGGCGCTCCGTTGTCCCTCCTGTCGCTGGACCTCGACCATTTCAAGGAAGTCAATGACTCACGCGGTCACATTGTCGGCGATGAGGTCCTGTGCGAATTCGTCCGAAAGTGTCTTGAGGCGATCCGCCC
>JAQGKA010000274.1 GCA_028290355.1 Tardiphaga sp.
CGTTCAAGAATGTCTCGTGGGGCAAGGCCATGATGTGGATCTTTCTCCTCAGCGATACCTTCATCTTCGGTTGCTTTCTGCTGTCGTACATGACGGCGCGGATGTCCACGACCGTGCCCTGGCCGAACCCGAGTGAAGTCTTCGCTCTCACGATTGCGGGACACCATATCCCCCTCATCCTGATCGCCATCATGACCTTCGTGCTGATCAGCAGCAGCGGGACGATGGCGATGGCCGTCAATTTCGGTTACCGCCGCGATCGCACCAAAACCGCGGCCTTGATGCTGGTCACCGCGGCATTTGGCGCAACTTTCGTGGGAATGCAGGCTTTCGAATGGACCAAGCTGATCACGGAAGGGGTGCGGCCCTGGGAAAACCCCTGGGGCGCGGCGCAGTTCGGTTCAAGCTTTTTCATGATCACGGGCTTCCACGGCACCCACGTGACCATCGGCGTGATTTTCCTGATCGCTATCGCGCGAAAGGTTTGGCGCGGAGATTTCGATGTCGAAAGGCGGGGCTTTTTCACGAGCAGGAAGGGAGACTACGAGATCGTCGAAATCACCGGCCTGTACTGGCACTTCGTCGATCTTGTGTGGGTTTTCATCTTTGCCTTTTTTTATCTTTGGTGAGGTCGACGCATGACACATGCAACGGTACACGTCGAAGGACAACAGCACCCGCTACATACGCATGTGCATGACGCACTGGTATCGGGAGGGACGCACGCCAAGGGCCAACAGCACCCGATCAAGCTCTATCTCGTGGTCTGGGGATGGTTGTTCGTCCTGAGTGCCTGCTCCTATCTCGTCGACTACTTTGGCTTTCATGGCTATCTCAGATGGTCGCTGATCCTGCTGTTCATGGTGTTGAAGGCCGGCTTGATCGTCGCCGTCTTCATGCACATGGCCTGGGAGCGGTTGGCCCTGGCCTACGCCATCTTGCTTCCGCCGGTGTTCGTGCTGGTGTTTGTGGCGATCATGGTGTTCGAATCGGATTACACGCACCTCATCCGGGTCATGTTTTTCGCGCCACCGACGTAGATACCATTGCCTCGCACCAGAAGGAGGAGGATATGACCACATACGTCATGCTTGCAAACTGGACCGATCAAGGCGTGCAGAAAGTGAAGGACTCGCCGCGTCGTCTGGACGCGGCGAAGAAAGCTCTCAAAGACATGGACGGCGAGTTCAAGCTGTTTTTTCTGACCATGGGCGACTATGACATCGTCGCGATCTACGAAGCGCCGGACGATGCGGTAGCCGCACGTTTCAATCTTCAGCTTGGCATGATGGGAAACATCCGGACGCGAACGTTGAAAGCGTTCCCTGAAGCAGCCTATCGGGAAATCATCAACTCGCTAGGTTAGTCGACCAGCAGCTCGCCCGTGCAGAGCCGCGGAGCTTCCGACTTGCATAGACGCCGCGATCTAGCCGGGCTAGTAACAGGCGGCGGCTGATGCGCGCAACACGTCGGAAATGCGCTAAACATGTCGTCCTGAGCGCGCTGACCACTTCTGATCTTCGCCGACGAGCACACAGTTTCAGAGCCGATCTGCATCTCCGCTTTCTGCCGGAAACAAACAGCCTGGTGCTGATCCAGCACACGGGCCCATCGTGAACGCGAAGCGCTGTTTCGTTGGCCCGGGCTGCGCCCATAAGTAACGTCTTCCACACAGCAGACAAACGTCCTAACCTCATGTCTTCGCGCTCGGTGGGGTATGACGATGCGATCCCGTGTAAGGAGATTCGCCCATGTCCTGGAACGCATCGGGCTTGCCATGGCTGGAGCGGCAAGCGGATTGCTTGTTGCCCTTCATGTGGGGTCCAGCATCGCGGCTCTCACTTCTCAGGGTTTCATCGTCATTATGATGATTGGCGGCGCAATTGGGTTCTACCTGGGAATTGATACTCCCCCTTTAGCTTTTCATGGAGTAAATGATGAGCCTTCAAAAGGCGGCTCCCTTGGAAAGGCTGATTTTGCAGAATTTCTCAGTGCCGTAGGCACATTCCTCGCTGCATTAGCGGCTTTTGCATCAGTCAGTGTGATTGTATTTCGTGAGAATCCGCACATCTTTGGGACAATAACGATCATGCTGGGATGGGTAGTTGGCGTGATGATGCAAATCATTGCCGGAGCAATTGCACGCACTCGCACTTGATACTCCATCCCCTTCGTTTCATGTCCGCTTTTGCTTTTATGAAGGGTGAACCAATCTAGACGCGCGGGTGTGGAAGACAAGGCGACCGGCGATCGGCATGTTCGACAGATCGGCCCCGGGGATCTGCCGAGCTATTCGAGGTGCTCAGGCATGCGGTTTTAACGATATTGGCAGCGTTCCGAGGGCAGCGGTAAGATAGAACTAGCGCGATCGTCCGAGAAATCGATTGAGGTCCTTTCTCCGCTTAACGAACAGCTTCCTGCACTGCACTTCCAAGCCGCCACCGCTTCTGCCTTAATTTGGCCTTCACCCGTTCAGTACGTTGACCAAAGCTTGACTGGGGGCGATCCGTTCTCCTTTGAGTAAGGGATGAAGTTGGCTGTCCATCAGAGTGCCGTTTTTAATCGGGTTTTAGAGCGTAAGGCCCCTCTGTGCGTCGCGGCTGCTGCGATTGCTGCTGCATGGATGGTTTATGGAGATGTGGCAATCGCTCCGACCCGTCACTCGAACATTGCACTACATGAACCAGCTATTTCGCAGGCCTCTCAGCCCATGGCCTTTGCGCAAAGATTCCCCGCGACCTCGGATTTGCAGTGGAACGCTCCCACCATCGACACGCAGATCGAACAAGCGAAGACCCAGCTTGCTACGGCCATGTTAGCTCAAATACAGAAGCCTGACGTCGATGATGGCCAGAGTGACGTTCAAGTACCTGGTCCCAAAATCCCGCTACCTAGATCACGACCACCCGAATCGAAACTGATGGCCAGCTATGGATCATCGGACAGTGAGCCGAGGCAACCCTCGCCCACGGCACAATCTGACGTCCGCTCGGTGCTTCAGAAGGTTTTTGCGATGCTGCAACCATCGGGATTTGCCCTGGCATCCGCAGCTCCCGACGGCGGAGTTTCTGGCAACGGACAAGACAGGCCATCTGGATTGGCCGCTTATGACAAGCAGACGGCCGTCTATGATATCACGGCTCGTACTGTGTACCTGCCGGACGGAACGAAGCTAGAAGCGCATTCGGGACTCGCCGACCTACTCGATGACCCGCGCCATGTAGGAGTACGCGACCGGGGAGCGACGCCTCCTAACCTCTACGAATTGAGCCTGCGAGAAAAACGCTTCCACGGCGTGCAGGCAATACGCATGAAGCCGATTGGTGGCGGCGATTTATTCGGCAGGTCTGGTTTGCTGGCGCATAACTACCTGATGGGCCCGAACGGGGACTCGAACGGATGCGTTTCATTCAAAGATTACGATGCGTTCCTGAAGGCGTTCCTGAACGGTGACGTCAAGCGTCTGGTCGTGGTGAAAAGCATATCCAATGACGCAACCGGAGAAGCTGGAAAAGCTTAATTCAGTCGCATTGCCGATAGTGAACACTTAGACGGAACGTAGTGGCCGAGGTCTACGTGTCGCACCGCGGCTTAAGGTTCAAAACCCTCAATAGACCGTCGAAGCCGTTCGGTTGGGGGCATGCTTTAGCCTCAGCGACGGCTTTCGCTCGCGGGGCGTCCGTTTTTTGCTTTTTATTCGAGGGCTTCGTTAAGGCTTGGCGAGACGACACGTCGTCTCGATGGGATTTTCCGCTCGACTCGTGCCAATGACGACTTTTAATCTTACCCGCAGGATGGGGCGTACTTGCTGGTATCGACTCAGGATCACCGGCGAAAGGTGCCGGGCGATCTTCGACGGCTTCCCGAACGTAAGCGACACTAAGCTTGTCTGCTTTTGTCAGGGTGTCAACGACATGGCTGGGCACAACTAGGCGTTCTGGCAATGCGCCCGTAACAGCGGGATACTGAGTCGTGCTGGCCTTGCTTATGATCAATGTGCCGAGACCGAGCAAGAAAATGAGAGCCAACCAGACTGTTCTCATCGCTACCGCCCCTCACACGTGAATGACCCGCCGAGTCGATCAGCGATCAGGTTCACCCCGAATAGGGCGGCATAGGGGCGAACAAAGACATTCGCAGATGACACCGTCCAAGTATGGTGAGTCCCGGGTAAACGGCGCCATTCCCCGGTTAATGAGCCGTGCTGGGAAGGCCAATTATGAGCAGTCGTTTGAGGGCGCAGAGGCCGGGCATCGACATTCAATACCTTGGCGTTATCGCATTGATGACTCCTCCAGGCATCTTAGCGACCGCCCGATTGCCGGCTCATATCCTCCAAAAGACCTCGCATCGCGTCGATCTGCTTGCCGAAGCCTGTCCAATCCCCGGACCTCAACTTCTCCATTGCCTGATTGTAGCGATCGAGCGCTTCCTGCGCCCGATTGTCCGCAGGGTTTGCGCTTGGCGCTTCCGTTGCAGCGCTCGGCGCTGTCGGCGCCGCGCTGGTTTCTATGAAGAGCGCCGACAACGCCTCGGCAAGGGTCTCTTTCATGACGACATGCTCACCGTAAGCCGCGATCACGCGCTTGAGCTCCGGCAAATGCCCTTGCTCCGCTCGCAAGTACAGCGGCGATATATAGAGGATCGAATTCTCGATTGGAATCACAAGCAAGTTCCCCCGGATCACCCGCGAGCCCATCTGGTTCCATAGCGATATCTGCTGGGAGATCTCGGTATTCTGATGAATACGCGCCTCGATCTGGAACGGCCCGTAAACGAGCTTTTCCTTGGGAAACTCGTAGACGATAAGCTTGCCGTAGTCCGGCGCATCGCAGCGCGCTGCGAGCCATGCGATCATGTTGTCGCGGCGGCTCGGCACCATGGGGATCATGATGAAGAACTCAGCTTGTGTTTCTCCGGGCAGCCGCATGATGATGTAGTATGGGACCATCGGAGTGGTACCGCCCTCGCCGAGCGGTTGGCGTGGGAATTGCCAAAGATCTTCACGGTTGTAGAAAACGTCGGACGCTTCCATGTGGTAGGTTTGGTAGAGCCGCGCCTGAATCAGGAAGAGGTCCTCCGGATAACGAATGTGCTTTTGCAAATCCGGCGGCATAGCCGCGAACGGCTTGAACAGTCCCGGGAAGATGCGCCGGTAAGTGGCGACGATCGGGTCCAGCGAGTCAATCAGATAAAAATCGACGGTGCCGTTATATGCGTCGATGACAACCTTCACTGAATTGCGGATGTAGTTGAGACTGAGGTCGGGCGCAGGCTGTGCCGAAGGAAAATATTCGCTCGTTGTATAGGCGTCCTGCATCCAAAACATCCGCCCCTCACTGATGACCAGATAGGGATCATGATCGAGGCTGAGGAACGGGGCGATCGTATGCACCCGTTCCTGGATGTTGCGCCGGATCATGACTCGGCTGTCGTCGGTGATGTAATTTGAAAGAAGCAAGTTCATGTCGTTGAAGTGGTGGGCGAGAATGATTTTCCGCATCATCCCCCACAGGGGGATGCCACCTGTGCCGTCATAGGCTGCGTAGACATTGTCTTTTCCCTTCGGATAGTCGAATTCTGGCGTGGTTCCCTTAACGATGACGTAGTCGCTCTTCTCCTGTCCATAATAGATGCGCGGCTCGCGGATTTCGGGCCCTCCGTCCGCAACGGGAGGAATATCCCGCAAATAGAGGAGCGGAAGCCCTTCACCGCTCTTTTGAGTTACCGGGCTCATCACCGCACCATTGCCGTGGGTGAACAGTATGTGGAGGTTGACCCACGTCTGTGCGTTAGGTGGCAGCAGCGAGGATTTGAGCTCGCGCGCCGAGAGCATCACGCTTTGGTAGGCGCCGCCAAGCCAGTAACGGTCCACATCCAGCTCATGCAGTTTATAGTAGGTGCGAATCTCCTGGAGTTGAGCGTAGGTATCCAACAATGGCTGCCAGTCCCACAGTCTTATATTCTCGACGGTCGCTTTGTTTGCCTCGAGCGCCTTGAAGGTAAGGTTCTGCTCGGCGGGAAATGGCTTCGCGACGATCCGATCCAGATTGTAGGCCTCCCGGGTGAGCGCGATGCTGCGTTCGATGTAGGGCCGCTCGAACTCCAGTTCGTTCGGTTTGACAAACAATCGCTGAAACAATGCGGGGATCACGCCGGATAACAAGAAGGCGCCTCCGAAGATAAGCACCATCGCAGCAGCGGGCAGCCGGTAGGTGCGCGCCCACAAATTCGCCCATGCGGCGAATGCCGCTGCGATCGAAAGCCCGATCAGAAGCCACAAGACAGGCAGCTCCACATGGACGTCCGTGTAGCTTGCGCCGACCACCACTCCATTGTCGCCGTAAAGCAGCAGGTAGCGATCGAGACCGTAAGACCACGCCTTCACGGCAAAGAAGAAACCGAGAAGCACCGAGCCGTGGGCAATCGCTGTCGGCGAGATCGATCGTCGCTGGGCCTGGTATTCGATGTCGCCATGCACCCAATAGATCAATCCAGCCAAGAGCGCGCTCAAGAGGAGCGTTAGCAACGCCCAATTTTTGATGGCGATATAGGCGGGCAGCGAAAAGAGATAGAATCCAATATCTTTGTCGTAAAGCGGCTCGTTTGCGCCATACGGCACGTGATAGAGGAACTGCAGAAAAACGCTCCAGTTGCCGACCTCACCCGAGGCGATAAGCAGAGCGACGAGTCCGACGCTGCCAGCGATGGTGAGGGGCCACGGCAACTGATCGCGCATGAATTCGAACAGATCGGACGGCGTCGCAGTGGCCGCGAGCTTCCAGTCGAAGCCGGCTGGAAGCCGGACTCGCCGCCGTCGAGTGAAGTTAAGTGCAAGCCGCGCGTTCATCCACACGATGGCGGCAGTTGCCGCAAAGACCACGAGAAAAACTCCGGCCTTGGTTCCGATCGTCGTCCAGAAGACCTGCAAATAGCCGATCTCGGAAAACCACATCCAGTTGACCAGGAAGTCACCTGCGAATCCGAGCAGGATCAGGCAAATTCCGGCGACGATGGCCGCAACGATGATCCTTGCCACGGCGTTTCGCCCTGGTGCCTTCCTTTCGGGTCCGGCAATCCCGATCGTCATCGTTTGACTATAGCAGAAATGGGGAAGGCGATTGCGTCTATCTGAGAAATTCCGACCTGTTTTTTTGTGCCATACCACCTACATTGAAGCTGAGACGCGCATAAGATGATGCGCCAACCGAGAGAGCGCGCGCATGAGCCGTGATCTTGCAACGGTGTCGCGTGCGCGATCAATCACGGCGCACCGAATGGTTGATGAGCGATATGATCTCCGCCTGGGTTTGACTAGGGGTATGCCATGAGCGATCTCGCCAACCTCGAAGCCCGCTACGGCGCAGAAAATTATGCCCCATTGCCAGTCACCATCGTTCGCGGGGAGGGAATTTACTTATGGGACGAGGCGGGCCGGCGCTACGTTGACATGATGGGAGCGTATTCCGCGGTCAGTTTCGGCCATTGTCATCCGCGTCTCGTCAAGGCGCTGATCGAACAGGCCCAGCGACTCGACACGATCTCGCGTGCCTATTTCAGCGACCGGTTGGGACCTTTTCTTGCCAAGGCTTGTGCGCTCACCGGATTTGACGCCGCGTTGCCAATGAACAGCGGCGCGGAAGCCGTCGAGACAGCACTCAAGGCAGCGCGCAAATGGGCTTACAAGGTCAAGGGTGTGCCCTCCGATCGGGCCGAAATTATTGCGGCGGATGGCAACTTCCACGGCCGCACCATCTCGATCGTTGGCTTTTCTTCCGTGGCCCAGTATCGCGACGGCTTTGGACCGTTTCCGCTTGGATTCAAGCTTGTGCCGTTCGGCGACGCATCGGCACTGGCTGCGGCCATTACCCCCAATACTGCGGCCTTTCTGGTTGAACCGATCCAGGGCGAAGGCGGAATTAATGTGCCGCCGCCGGTTTATCTGGCCGAAGTCGCGCGTATCTGCCGGGCAAACAACGTGCTGCTGCTGTGCGATGAGATCCAAAGCGGCCTGGGTCGCACTGGCCGGCTGCTCGCATGTCAACACGAAGGGGTCGTGCCGGACGGGTTGATGCTCGGCAAGGCGCTCGGCGGTGGACTCTTGCCCGTGTCGCTGTTTCTTGCTCGCCGGGAGCTCATGCAGGTATTCACGCCGGGGGATCATGGCAGCACATTTGGGGGCAACCCGATCGCTGCGGCAGTTGGGCTGGCAGCCCTCGACACTTTGATCGACGAGCGATTGGTGGAACACGCCGCGACTGTCGGCGCGCATCTGCTCGGTCGGCTCTCTTCGATCAAGAACCCGATCATTCGCGAGGTGCGCGGTTGCGGCCTGTTCGCCGGAGTCGAGTTGCATCGGAATAGGGCAAACGCCGACACGGTGGTCAGGCGTTTGCTGCAGGCGGGAGTGTTGACCAAGGATACCCACCGAAACACGATACGTTTCGCTCCACCCCTGATCATCGACGAGTCGCAAATCGACTGGGCCGTAAACCGATTGACCGAAGTGCTAGAGGAAACCGCTGCATCGACGGTTCAGGCGTAGGGAGAACGAATGAAACGAATGTTCGGAGCCGTTGCGCTGGGCCTCGGTCTTCTCGCCGCGGCGGCATCAGCGCAGAACATGATGCGCAACGTCGACCTGTCGTCGCCCGACATGGTCTCGGCGGAAATGACTCGCGCGGAGGTCGAGGCCGTGCTTGCGACGGCGACCGTCACAGCGCCCGCCGATTTCACCGGAAAGAGGCTGTCTGGTCTCGACCTCTCCGGGCTCGACCTGTCCCGCGCTATCTTTCGCGCGGCCCGGCTCAACAAAACGAAACTTATCGGCGCGAAGCTCGATCTCGCTGTCCTCGACCAGGCATGGCTGCTCGAAGCGGACCTCACGGGCGCAAGCTTGAAGGGTGCCAACCTGTTCGCCTCGCAGATGCTTCGCGCCCGGCTCGACGGCGCCGATCTCTCACAAGCGCGCGTCGCGGCTGACTTGACTGGCGCGAGCCTGGTCGGTGCTTCGATCGCGGGCGCGAACCTGGGTGCAGACATGCGCAACCAGTCGATGGGCCTGATCCGGACAGTGTTGAAATCCGCCAATCTGGAGCGCTTGAACGCGCGCGGCGCCGACCTGTCCCGCGTTGACCTCGAATTCGCTTCGCTGAAGGGCGCCGACTTGACCAATGCTTCCCTGAAGGGCTCCCAGCTCGGCGGCACTGACCTAACTCGCGCTACCTTCATTGGTACCGATTTCGACGGCGCCGATCTCGCTTCGGCGAAGCTCAGCGCACCGATCGGCCTCGACCGGGCCAAAAATTTCGACAAGATAAAAAACCGCGATCGGTTGATAAGAGAGTGACGGCTCCAAGCGCCATTCTGCGCAAGATTGAAGGCGAGGGCCCGACTTCAGCCTCGACGGACTCAACGACTAATTTCTTCTTCTGCTCGTTGCCAATGATACCCTAGTCAACAGATTTGCACCCATAGGGGAAAATTCCACCGCCCGAACAACCCAACCACGCATTGGCCAACATCATGCGGCTCGCCGCTCGCGATGTCTATCTCGCCGAGAGAGAATTTCGTATTGCGGCCTTCCCCCGTCTTCGCTGAGTACGAGGGTGATTTCGTCATAGGAGACACCGTCATCAACCGAAATCGCGCGCGGTGCATACGAGGCTTTGTTGGCAGCCGCGGGCGGCACCGAGGCGTGCTGCGATTTCGCACGCTGTGTTAGCGTAACAGATCTCGGCTGCTCGAGACTTTATCTCCAAGAGCTTTCAATCACCACCTTGCGGATTGCCGTGCTCCGAAGCTTGTTCCCCTCGGCGCGCCAATCTGGTGTAGCCAACCCTAAATTGATCCGCCGTTATCAGACCGCCATCAGCTCGCCGCGCTCCGGCGCGAGCGAGGAGGGACGCCATGCTGCGCCACGTGAGACCTGACGTGGCGCGGAGCTCTGGATAGGCCGTTTCATCGGGTTGGGGCATGTCTGCTTTGTGCAAAACGGACATTCGTGCTTCGAATACTATGGAACGTCGACGTCCGCTTTGTGCCGATATTGGCGAAAGTGCGCTTTAGGTAAAGGCGGTCTTAGCTGCCGTTCAGCGTGCTATTGATCATCGGTTTTTTGTGGAGGTACCAAAGCCGAACCGGCGCCCCCTCATGGGTCCCGGCTGTATAGCACTTGGCGGTCTTGCCATCGCTGCGCGATGACATAAAACTATCCATAGCTCGAAGGGTGCAGCTAGTGGTAGGTGCTGGACAAGACGGTATGACGAACGACCTCGCAAGCCAATGCGGCCATTGCGGCTTCGTCATGCAGGCGGCTGCACGGTTTTGCGGTGGCTGCGGGCGGCCAAGGGCAGCCCCAACGGCGTTTGGTGTTCACGCTCTATCCTTTCTGCAATCGAACGTCCCTATGGACCTGGTTGATCGCATCCTTCGTTCTGGCACATCCATGCTGGGCGAGCGGAAGCACGTAACGGTCTTGTTCGCCGATATTCGTGGATCGACGGAACTTATAGACCGGCTGGATCCGGAGGAGGCGCTCGAGGTAATCGGCCCCATCCTCAAGCGGCTTATGGACGCCGTCCATCAGCACGATGGCCTGGTCAATCAAACGCGCGGCGACGGCATCATGGCGCTGTTTGGCGCCCCCATCGCGAGCGAAGACCATGCCGTCCAGGCCTGCCGGGCAGCACTCGCAATACGAGAAGCGGTCGAAAAATTCAACCGATCGGAGCAACGCAATATCGAGATCCGAATCGGCATCAATTCCGGACAGGTCGTCATTCATTCAATCGGCAACAATCTGGCCATGAATTACGACGCGGTCGGGAAAACGGTTCACCTCGCTGCCAGGATGGAAGAACTCGCCGCTCCAGACTCGATCAAGCTGACGTCAGACGTATTCCAACTTGCAAAGGGCTTTATCAGCGCGCTTCCGCTCGGAGCTGTGAGCGCGAAGGGGGTATCGGTCCCGGTTGAGACGTATGAGCTGGTGGCGATGCGTCCACGAACACGGTGGCAGGCGCGATCGTCCGGCGGATTGAGCGCGCTGGTCGGACGTCGGACCGAATTGGGTCGCCTGAAGGATGCGCTGGATGGAGCAGCGGCCGCAAACGGGCAAGCCGTGACGATCGTCGGCGGCGCGGGAATTGGCAAATCGCGTTTGGTTCATGAATTTATCGCGAATGTTTCCGATGAATGGCTGGTGCTCCAAACGGCCTGTGCTCCGCAACGCACGAACTCGAGCTACTATCCCGTCAGTACCCTGATGCGAGCGATCTTCGCAGTGAGCGCCGGGGATACGCCGGGTTCCGCGGCCAGCCGCACCAGGGCGCAGGTTGCGCGGTTCGACCCGAAGCTGATGATCCACCTTCCGGCTATTTTTTCATTGCTGGATCTGAGCAGCGACGATGAGAACTGGAAAAAACTTGAGCCGCCGGAGAGACGCAACAAGATCATCGAGGCCATAAGGGCCCTTACTTTTCATCAAGAACGTCTAACGCCCCTGGTTATACTGATCGAGGATGTTCATTGGATCGATGCCGAGACAACACTCGTTCTGAACAATCTTATCGGCTCGATCGACAAAGCCCGAATACTGATGGTCGCGACGCAGCGCCCAGAACGAATGTGGACCAGCCGGACGGTCAATCGCCTGGACCTGGCGCCGCTCAACGAGGCGGATGGCGATCAACTGCTCGACTCGCTCCTGGGTGACGACGGCAGCCTCGGACAGATCAGACGACGGATCCTGGTGCAGGCCCAGGGCAATCCGCTATTCGTCGAAGAGTTGGCCCTGGCACTCAAGGACACGAAGGTGCTTGTCAGCGACTCCGGCAAGTACAAGGTCAGCAGCGGATCCACCGGGTTCGAAATCCCCGAGACCATTCATTCCGTGCTGGCGTCACGCATCGATCTTCTGGACCGGGCGGCAAAGTCACTGCTGCAGATGTCCGCAGTGATCGGAAAAGATATACCTCTCGTGCTGCTGTCCGGAATGGCCGGAGTTGAGCCCGACGAACTCACGCCTCGTCTTCAGACGCTTGAATCCGCCGACTTCCTCCGAAAGATCGGGACGTTGAACGCGGTGGAATATTCATTCAAACACGAACTGACGAGAGAGGTGGCATACGGCATGATGCTGCTGAGCGTTCGTCGCTATCTCCATGCCAAAGCCATTGAAATTATCGAGCTGAAATTCGCAGACCGCCTGGACGAGCACATCGACCGGCTCGCCGACCATGCCTTTCTCGCGGAGCTCTGGCAGAAGGCGGCTCCCTATCAATTGCGAAGCTGTCGACGAGCCATCAAGCGTGGCGCCAATCAAGATGCCATCGCTATCTACGAGCGTGGCCTGGAAACATTGTCGCATTGGCCCGCCTCCCGAAAGAAGACAATCGCCGAAATTGATCTTCATCTTACGGTGGTCACGGCGCTCGAGCCGCTCGGCATGCATCGACGAATTGCTGAAGTATTGCGCGAGGCGCGTCGACTGGCCGAAACCTCCGACGAACCCTGGCGCATCGCCGCGGTGAATTGCCAACTGACGGTGGCGCTCTGGAGACTTGGCTATCATGCCGAAGCGATGGCGGCGGCTCAGGCGGCGCAATCGATAGCGGAACGCATCGGTGAACCCGTCCTTACCTTTGCGGCCCTTCACAACGTCGGAATCATCCACCACGAAATCGGCGCCTTCAACACATCGCTCGAATTTCACGACAAGTGCCTTGCGCTGGAGACGCCGGAGATCGATGAGAAGCGAGCCGGCTGGGCGGCGCTTCCCAGTGTAATTCTGCGTACCTTCATGGCCGATTCGCTGATCGACCTCGGTGAGCTGGATCGCGCAGAGAAACTAACCGAAGAGGCGAGCAGACTGGCAAAGGCCGCCAACCACGCTTATTCGCGCGCCAACATCAATCATGTTTTCGGTCGTCTGAGGACCGCGCAAGGACGGCCTGTCGAAGCCCTGTCGTTGTTGCGAGAGAGCTGGCAGACCTGCCTCGATCTCGAAATGAAACAAATGTACCCCATCTTTGCGTCGCGAATGGGCGAAGCCTATCTCGCGCTGGGAGATGTCAAAGGTGCCCTCGAAATCCTTGCGGTACCGGAGCAACTGGATATCCCCCTCGCCGAGCATGCTTTCGGCTGGCGTTTCCTTTTCATCGCGCAGGGTCGGGCATTCCTCGCAGCCGGCCGCAACGAGGATGCCAAGGCGGTTGCGGAGCGAGCTCTCTCACTCGCGGAAGAACGGGGAGAGCCACCGCAACTGGCAAACGCGAAGAAGCTGCTCGGTGACGTGACACGTGTTATCGACAAGGCCGATACAGTGCTGGCCGAGCGATATTACAGAGAGGCGTTCACCCTCGCCGAACAGTGTTGCATGCGCCCGCTGATGGCGCTCTGCAGCGACGCCTTGGCGGCCCTCGTCATCTAACGGTATCGGGGGCGACATCACGCCGCGGTGTCGCGCATGTAGTCGATATCTCGAAGCGGCCAGCCGTCCGGACAGGTCAGTCGGCCAAAGCGCGCACCGCGTTGATGCCGGGCAGGAAGAAATAGGCGCCGCCCCGCACCGTTACGAAAGGGCGCGGTCTTTCGATATGAAGGTTGGCAGGCCTCTGCTGAACGGCGAATTCATCTCCCGCCTGCGCAACATGGCCGATCGGATCGGTCCCCGCATAGAGCCCACCAAAATGCGCGTTGTTAAGCCATGAGTGCTGGATCATCTCGAATTGCCCTGCGATGTCCGCATTCAGAGCGATGAATGCAATCCCGCGCCGGGAGCCGTTGCCGCTCGACTTGCCTTCCTTGGGATCACGTCTCGCACCATAGGGCCGGCCACGCCTGATGATGCGGTGCATCTTCGACAGCCGCAGCGCAGTGTCAGGATCGGGACCGATGGCGTCGCGCGGGTTGGCGCGCCGAATGTGCGCACCGATCGGACAGGCCAGCCCTGATCCGTCCTCATGCGAATAGAGAAAGTCGTTCCGCTCGGTTTTCTTCGTGGAATTTTCCGCACGCGGAACCAGGGGTTCGCCGTTCTTGTGCCGGCCGACGAGCCGTGCCGCCACCTGCTCCTCCGTGACCGGATCCGCCTCACCGTGCAATCGTTTCGCAAGGAGCGACACGAAATCCTCAAAGGCATCGACATCCTGTTCAAGCTGCCGGAAGACCATGTAAGTGCCGTTGCGCAACAGGTCGCGCCCGTTGGCGTGCCCTTTTGCAGATCTGTCGGGGATGCGCTCGCGCCGCTCGTTCACATAGCCGAGCACGAATTCGCCCGGCTTTACCAGCGAGATACGTTGTTCTTTCGCGGTCAGCACTTTGCCGTCGTCATTTTCTTTGGTCGCGGCGGATCTGCGCTTGAGCTTTTCCTTGCTACGTTGGGCCATCGGAGAGCCCTCGATCGTCGGTTGGGAGATTCCATCCGTAAAGCCGAAATGCTCCTTGCGGTCATCATACAGGCGACCCTTCAAGATGATCGGACCGCCGTTGTCGCGGCCCGCAGACGTAGCCACCTCGGACGCCGCATCCATGGCCTTGATCTCGGCATCGACCAGCGCCTGCAACGCCTGCTCGTCGGCGGCATAGAGCAGCAGCATGCCGTCCACACCGTCGTCTTCCGTCCAGCCGCCCCAGTCCCAAAGCTCCGGCGAGCTGTCGCCCGCGTCGCCAAGAAGGTTGGACCGCCGCGGAACCTGCGTAGCCGCCGTGGGCTTCGGTGCCATGCCTTCGAGAAACTCCAGAGAAAATTCCGAGAGCCAGCCCTCGTCGAGGTCAAATTTTCTGAGACCACTGGCCGTCAACGCCAGATTGATCGCACGCAGATCGCTTCCACTTGCGGCCTTGAGAGCCCGGATGTTGGTCGGCGCTGTTGACGTCGCTCCCGCTATGCGCACCTCTCCTTGAACGCCATCGGCCCGCATCAGCCGTTCAGCCAGATCCGCAAGCCAGCGCCTGGCGGCATCGCGCCGGCCGGGGCGAAAACGCCACGCCAGGTAGGCGGAAAACGGCAGCTGCGGATAGCCGCTCAAGAGCAGGCCCTGAACGTCGCTCCATTCGATTTTTTCCATGACGTCGTACCGTATCAGAGACGTTGAAGGAGGCTATCAACTGCCGAAGGCTTCAGACTTTCGAACAACGATTGTCGCGTGTCGGTGTTGGCGTTGATGCCGACGACGCCGAGCGTCGGGTAGGCGCCATACCAAACGATGGTTTCGATCTGGCTCTGTCGTACATAGGCTTTGAACGGCCGCGCATCCTGCGCGCCCCTCCAGAACAGAAAACGCGTCGCCGGAAAACCATAGCTTTTGCCTGCCGCGTTGACGAAGGTGTTGGACCAGATCGCATTCAGGCCCTTTACCGCCGCCAGGTCGATGAACTCGTTGAGGTAGCTCTCCCAGGCCCCACCGTAATTGTCGAGAAACAGCAGTCGCCGGCCGCCATCGATCATGACCCAGCGCGCCGACAGGATCGTCGGTATGCCTCCAAGCTCCCCCTGGTTGAACCAGAACCGGGCGAGAAGGTTGATCGCAAACAGAACAAGCCGCAGCAGCCAGTGCCGTACGATGCCAGGCTTCACCCAGGTCACGCTGGCCAAATGATTCTGAAATCGGTTGATGCCGCCTTCCTCGCGCGCGTATTTCCTGGCGTTGTCGCAGGCCCGCACCATCAGCCCAGCGGGATCGTCGAATTTCGACTTGTCGAGATGCTCCAGCGCTCCGATCGTCAACAACGCCAGCAGCCCGACGAAATAGGCGACGAAAATCCCGACCAAACCAAGAAAGACGAGCAAAAAATAGATGTAAACCAGCGATCGAAGGAATCCGGCGAGCCCGCTGACGGCAATTTCAGGCATGATCGATACGACCAGCAGAACACCGACCGACGCCAGGATGAACATCGCGAACTGGGCGACATCAAGCGCCAGGCGCCGCAGGTTTTCTCGCACCTCGTCGAGCGGCTGAAGCTCAACGGCGAGCTTCAGCGATGTCGCCCAGTGCCAGGCCGCGAGAAACAGCAAGCCGATGCAGACCAGCTGCACGAACACCGCGGCCAGCGCACCCAGCGTCGTCCAGATTTCACTCAGCGCGCCGGCCTGCGCCCCTGGCAACGGCAGCGGCCGATCCGCGCCAGAAACGATGGCGAGCATGACGATGCCCGCAAGAAACGCGACCAGGGCGTATTTCGTGACGACCGCCAGCTGGAGCGGAAAGCGCCACATGAAAAACTGGTCGCGCACATCCCTGCTCCAGCTGCTGAGGCCGAGCTCAAAGATGCGCACAACCAGCCAGGCCGCGCTCAGCCCGATCAGAACATGAAGCGTGGAAGGCTGGATCATGGGGATCAGCTCCACAATCCACGGGAATGCCGTCGCCACTTCCATGTCTGCGGCCTCAAACCAAGGCGTGATGAGCCGGTAGAGGGCCTCCGGTCCAAAGCCGAACGCCGAGCATACGAGCGCGCCGACACAGCAGGCCAGCAAGAAGACACCACCGACGGCCGCGACGGCGACCCACTTGCGAGATGTCATCTCCCACGGCAGCTGGGCCTGCTGCTCGGCCCAGCGGTTGACCGCCGTTCCGCGAATAAAATCTCGCAGCACGATGTCGAGGATGCCCGCCGGCCGTGCAGGAATTGCTGCGCCTGTTTGGCATCGCGTTGAAAGGAAAGAGACGATCCCATCGCGGATCCGGCCTTCGCCCTTGATTTGCGACACCGTGCGGCCCGGACAGCCGCTGAAGAAGGTGCCCGCGCCCACATCGTGACGAACGAAATACTCCTTGATGAGTTCAGGTGTTGCGAGCCCAGACGCGGGGTAGCCGATACACTGGCGGTAGACGTTGTCGAGCCCCTCCGGTGCAGTCTGCAGCAGCTCATGCAGGAAATCATCTTTCGGACCGTCGAACGTCGCCTCGAACACCAGGCTTGGCCCGATTCCGTCGGCAGCCTCCAGCACGACGAAGCTGCAGAAGTGCAGGCTTGCGATCTTGTCAAACCGGAACAGCGGCCGGCACTCCAGGAATTCGTTCGCGCGGCCAAGTTGCGGCTCGGCGTGGTCGCGCAGATACTGCCTGCAGGACTCAAGATTGGCCGGTCCGATCGGCGTGACGATCGTTGTATAGTTGGGACTCACCGCGTCGCTCCGCGATTGCGCGGCTCGAACGTGACAACGAGTGAGCTGGGGGCGGGACCGTCATAGGTAACCTGGCCAGCCGATCCGGCGGCCCGTGCAAGGCCTGGCAGGCGCATCAGCGCGTGCACAATTTCCAGCATTGCAATGTCGGCGATGTATTTTCCAAAGCAGTGACGCGGTCCGAACCCGAAATGAAAATAGCTTTCGATCGGCCTTTCCCGAAAACTGGAAGGGTCTGGAAACGCATCGGGGTCAAACATGGCCGCGAGCGGCGGCGCAATGACGCGCGTCCCTGCCGGCACCAGCCTCGCCCGCGGCGTGCCATTGGCGATGATCGTGTCGCGGGGGCAATCGCGCACCAATAACGGCAGCATCGGACGAAACCGCAGCGCTTCATAGATGCATTGCCGCAATACATCTCGCGATTTCTCGACCTCGGTCTTCGGCTCCTTGCCCGCTTCCCTCGACAAGGCACCATGATCGCCGCCCTCGGCCTGATCGAGCAGGCCGGAGAGCATTTGCGCGCGCCGCAGGGCATCGGGCCGCTCCAGGAGCTGGTCGACCGCATGTGCGGTCCCCCGGACGATGGTGGCGCCTCCGGTCGCTATCAGCCCGGTCAAATAGCGGCGGATCCAGTCCTCATCGAACCACGCCGGGCCGGCGGTTTGATCGTGGCGCCGCACCAGCCGCGTCAACAGGGTTTGCGGTGAAGCCGTCGGTGCTTCACCGGCCTTCGCCTTCTCGGCTGCAAGCTGCTCCATCAATTGCCGGGTCACGCAGACGATGTCGGCACGGGAGTCGAGCCAGGCTTGCGAACCCACCGACGGATTGACCATAATAATCCCGGCGAGATGACGCATCACGCTCGCCATGCGACGCCCATCCCCGGCGAGTGGAGGGATGCCGAAATAGTCGGCAAAGATCCTGACCATCACCGGTTCTGCCAGATCGGCGACCACATCGATCCGCCCCGTTGCGGCCAGCGCCTCGATGCGTGAACGGCAGACATCTGCGGCGATCGTGCGGATGGTGTCCAGGTCGGTCGCGGGATCAACCGCGCTCTGCAACATTTGTCGCTCACGCGCGTGCTGTTCGCGCCAGTCGACCGTCATCAGAAACGGCCCCCATGGCATCCCGGGCTCAATGGATTCGCCGAGCACGAAGTCGTCGAAGCGTTCGAGCACCTCGCGGACTTCTCTAGCCTTGGTGACCACGAGGACGTTGCCGACGATCATGACCGGGCGCACGACGCGCAGTATGGCAAAAACCGTTTTCAGAACCTGCAGATGCGAGAGGACGTAGCAGGACAATCGGTATTGTATGGTCTGGCGGAAATTGCGTACGGACTGGGCAAGACCTTCCAGCGCATTGGCGTGGGGGGGAGGCGCCGGAGCCCGCGCGACCGGGCTGGCGGCGGGCGTCTCGATGACGGATGAATGCGGGGGTTCTGGGCTGCCCGCGCTCATGAGCGGGTCCCGAGCGTCCGCGGCGACCATTGATCGCCGCACGCGGCCGGACGCGTCACCCCTTCAGTCTCGCCACTCCGAGTCATGGAACGCCCTCGCCTGGCCTCAACGCTTGATATCAGATCAGTAGCACGAGTGTTTTGCGGTCTGCAATTTGGAGGTGTCATTTTAGTGGGTTAAGCACGGCCGCTGTCATGAGGGATAGCGCGAAAGTCCACATGCTTCAGTTACCCGGGCGCTGGTCGGTTGCGCCAGCTTAACACCCGCCATCCCTGACGTGTGAAGCAGTTCACAGACACTCTTTTGCCGGTCCGTATAGTGGCCTCATGGAGGGGCGACATGCGACCGACAGATGATCAACAACTTGCCATCGAAGCCATGCTCAACAACCTGCTGGGCGCGCGGGAATACGACCGGCTATGCCTTGGCATGAAGGTTGGAGGAATGGACGAGGACGTCCTGTACGTCTTTGTCTCCAATGAAAGCTGTGCCGCGGAGATCGAGGCAGACCACTCGGATGACTTCGCCGTGGCCGCCCAGCACGTCCTGAATCGACCGGTTCGATGCGTCAACGTCGTGCCACTCGATTTTTCGAATTCACCGGCGCCGTAACCCGGCGCAAGGCTCCTTGTTCACACAGGGCTGCTGCGCCGCTCTCGCCGGCGGGCGGAGCCCGTGATGCCTCAAATGGGTCTTGAAAGCCGTCCACCGCGGCGATGCAGCCCTCAAGTTATCCGCGCGAGCCTGACCGGGATCGGCCTGCCCGTTTCAGTCACGCGGCCGATCGACGCCGCGGGATCGAAGGGTCATGTCGGCTTGCAGGCTCGCAGACGATGCGCCACCGCCCTGATCATCCATCAGCTTGCTGAACGCAGACGCTTTGAGGCGGTCGATATCCCGTTCGCCCGCGGCCGCCTGCGCCAGGAGATGTTCGGCGATATCCAGGGCCGATACCGATTTTCGCGCTGCGAACCGCCGGTCCGCGATGATGTCATCCAGGGCGCGGCGCAGCACGGCAAGGGTGGACGTGTCGGTCGGGGAGGTGTTGAACTTCATGTCAAATGTCCGTCATCCCACGGGCGCTACTGCGAAATCGGCTCGCCCCTGCCGGTGCTCGCAAAGAGTCAGTTCATCCAGGCCGTACGGCGGATGCTGTCGTCACTTGGTCTTGACGGCCTCAGCGCCAGGGCCGGCGGATTG
>JAQGKA010000322.1 GCA_028290355.1 Tardiphaga sp.
GCTATTCCCGCCCCCGCGCCGACATCCCGCAGGGCGTCGCCTTTAACGATAACGGCCCCGGCTTCAGCAGCGGCCCGTCGTTCTTCGAGCGTCTGTTCGGCGGCCCGACCCCGCCGCCCGCTGCGCCGGGCCAGAGGCCACGCCGAACCGTGACCCGCTAAGCAGCAGCGTCCGGCGGGCCTGAATTACCCAGATATATCAAGGGCTTCATCCCCGGATGGAGCCCTTTTTCGTGGCCGCGGCGTTAACCTAGGTTAACCATCCTCTATCTGCATTTCGGCAGAGGGCTATTTTTCGCCATACTCGGCGGGTTAGGTTTAACGACCGGCTTGAACACCCGGTGGGGAATGGGGGGTAAACCTCGATTAACCCTCCTGTTTTAAGACTGTGTTCACTCTCTTTCGCCGCATGGGGTAGCGAGAGAGTTTTGTGACTGACTTGGGTGGGCTCATACGTGCTGGCTGGTTTCGCACGCCGTTTCAAAACGCTGCCCTCGCGCGCCGGCTTCCATGCCGGAGTGACGTCGCTGCTGCTGATGGCGGGCGCAGGCACGGTTCACGATGCGACGGCGCTGGGCGACAGCCGCACCCTCTCCTTCCACCACACCCATTCCGGCGAAGACCTCACCGTCACGTTCAAGCGCAATGGCCGCTACGACGACGAGGCGATGAAGCAGATCAACCACTTCCTCCGCGACTGGCGCAGCCAGGACCAGGCCACCATGGACCGTCGCCTGTTCGACATCCTCTGGGAAGTCTACCGCGACGTCGACGGCAAGCAGCCTATCCAGATCATCTCCGCCTACCGCTCCCCCGCCACCAATGCCATGCTCCGCCGCCGTTCTTCGGGTGTCGCGCGCGCCAGCCAGCACGTGCTCGGCCACGCCATGGACTTCTTCATCCCCGCCGTTCCGCTCGAACAGATCCGCTTCGCCGGGCTTCGCCTGCAGCGTGGCGGCGTCGGCTTCTATCCGACCTCGGGCTCGCCCTTCGTCCATCTCGACACCGGCAGCATCCGGCACTGGCCGCGCATGACCCATGACCAGCTGGCCCGCGTCTTTCCGGATGGCCGCACCGTGCATGTGCCATCCGACGGCAATCCGCTGCCTGGCTATCAGCTGGCGATGGCCGACATCGAGAAGCGTGGCGATAGCGACGATGCCGCTCTGGCCAGGAGCAAGCCCGGCCTGTTCACCTCGCTGTTCAGGAGCAAATCCAGCGACGACGAGGATGAGGGTGCGGCTTCCGCGATCGCCCCGTCCAAGCCTTCTGCTGTTGGCCTGATGGCCGCCGCTATGCCGGCGAAATCCGCCGATCCGATCCCGATGCCGCGCGCCAAGCCGGCTCGCGCTGCCGCGAGCTTCCAAGTGGCTTCGGCTGACGTTCAGACGCTGCCGACCCCGCCGGCGGCCCCGAAAATGGCGTCCGACGGCAATCCGCTACCGCGCCCGCCCGCCGCCATTCCCGACGAGGTGGCCAATTCGAAGCCGCAGACGCCGGCTGACATCATCAATGCCCGCGGCTTCTGGGGCGATACGCCGGCGACGCCGAAACAGGCCGAACCGCAGCTGGTCGCCGCCATCAGCGCCCGCCAGGCCCTCGCCAACGCCGCCGATCCGCAGCCAACCGCCAGCATTTCCGCCTTCCAGCAGGCGCTCGCCTACGCGCCGCCGACCTCGCCGGTCGATCACGCCAATGTCGTCGCCGCCAGCGCACCAATCCCGCGCAGCGCCCGTCCGGCTTCGGTAGCCCGAAATCCGATGTCCGTGAACAACATCACCACCGTGGTCGCCAAGGGTTCGCAGGGACAGGGCCGCGTGGTCTCGATCTCGACGCGCCTCGCCGCCGCGGCCGTGCCGGACAACAATGTCTGGCTGCGCGCGATGATCCTGGCGCCGAGCGCCAGCAGCTCGATGTCGGCAACGGTCATGGGCGACAGCGACCTCACCGTGCTGCGCACCCACTTCGCCAAGCCGCAGGCGGTGGTGGCGATGACCTTCTCGGACGATCCGCAGCTCGGCCTGGTCTGCGAGCAGTTCACCGGATCGGTTGCCGCGACGCTGACGACGACGCCGTTCGTGCGCACGGCCGCGCTGCGCTGAGGCGCGGACGACTTTTCTCGGTTCAGGATTGCCTGCTTCTTCGTCCTTCTCCCCTTGTGGGAGAAGGTGGCGCGGACCAACGGGTCGGCGCAAAGCGCCGCCCGATGACAGGCTCCGTCCGCGTCGGGTGAGGGGGCTTTTGCGCCTGCGGCCACCCCTCACCCGGCCGCGCTGCGCGCGTCCACCCTCTCCCACCTAGCGAAGCTTCGCTTCGCGCGGGGGAGAGGGAAGATCGGCGCGCGTCGCGAAGGTCTGCGGCTAACGCCGCCTCACAGCATACCCAGCGCCTGCAGATAGGTATCCAGAATGGTTTCCTGCTCGGCGCGCTCGTTGGCGTCCTGCTTGCGCATGCGGATGATGGTGCGCAGCGCCTTGACGTCGTAGCCGTTGCCCTTGGCTTCGCCGT
>JAQGKA010000398.1 GCA_028290355.1 Tardiphaga sp.
CGCAGCAGGACGAAGCCAAGGCGAAGCTGGAAGAAAGTCTGGCCGTGCGGCTCACCGCCGCCGAGCAGACCATCGCTGCCACCCGCGCCACCGCGATGGGCAACGTTCGCAGCATCGCTGCCGATACCGCTGCGGCGATCGTCGAAAGGCTGACGGGCACCAGCCCGGCATCGGCCGCCGTCAACGCCGCGCTCGACGCTTCGTTGAAGGGATAGTCCGATGTTCGGTTTGGAAGCAGAAGACTGGGTTGCGGTATCCTTCGTCATCCTGATGGGTGTGTTTGCCTATTTCGGCATTCACCGCACCATTCTGAAGGCGCTCGATACCCGCAGCGTGCGGATCAAGCAGGAGCTCGATGACGCCCGTCGCCTGCGCGATGAAGCCGCCGCGTTGCTCGCGGACTACAAAGCGCGCCATGCTGCAGCGGAGCGCGAAGCCGCCGACATCATCACCTCCGCCAAGGAAGAAGCCGAGCGCATCGCCGCCGAGGCCAAGACCAAGATGGAAGATTTTGTCGCCCGCCGCACCAAGACCGCGGAAGGCAAGATTGCACAGGCCGAAGCCCAGGCTCTGGCCGACGTCCGCGCGGCTGCGGCCGATGCCGCCGTCACCGCCGCGACCACGATCCTGTCACAGTCGGTCAAGGGTTCCGTGGCCGACGACCTGGTCAACCAGGGCATCGGCGAAGTCCGCGCCAAGCTGAACTGACGAGCGACGATTTCAAATTCAAAAGCCGGCGCGATGAAAATCGCGCCGGCTTTTTTGTGTTTTGTTGAGTGATCGACGCGCGCTGTTTCTTACCCTCCCCTAGAGGGCGAGGGTAAGAAAACTACCGCTTCTTCCGTCCCGTCGCGCGCGGCTCGGGCTTCAGGGCCTGCGGGTCGAAACCGATGTAGAACACATAGGAATCGCCGGCGGCGGCGGTCGGGGCGGGATAGACGAGGTCCTCACCGACCAGGCTGAACGGCACGCTGGTCTCGCTGCCGATCTGCACGCTGGTCTGGAACACCTTGGTGGCGATGGTCTTCGGGTTGACGCCTTCCTGCACCACGGCGACGCGCAACGGCACATCGACGGAGGGCGGAGCACCGGCGGGGCCGGCGATGACGCGACCCTGGATACCGATCCGCACCGTGATCTGGCCTGCGTTCAGATTGCAGTCGCGCGCGGTGCGGGTGATGGTGGCCTGATAACGCAGGTCGTTGCCGCTGGCCTGCTTGCCGGGTGCACCGACCGCGTAGGTCGATGCGCCCGGCCGGATGCTGACGCTCGGACAGGTCAGGTCGCCATCCGGCGACGGCTGCGAGGTGGCGCCGGCTTCCTGGGAATTGGAGCCGAAGATCTGGCTGAAGCGATCACCGATCGCCGAGCTGGCGTTGCCAAGCGAACTGCCTGACCCGAACATGCTCCCGCCGCCGCATCCCGCCAGCGTCACGCCGGCCGCAGCCAGAATCAGCAGGATGGCGGCGCGGCCGCTCGCCTGCATCAAACGGATGTTACGCATTGTGTCGATATCCCCGAAAGCTCAGTGGTTTGCGCGGCTTTCCCCAAAGCCGCGCAGGCGCCTTATAACAGCGCAATGGCGGCGAACCAAAGGCATTGAGAAGCTGCATCGCAGCATGGGGGCTAGCCGCGAAAATCCTCATGCAGCATGCCGTACAGCAGGTGGTCCTGCCAGACGCCATTGATGCAGAGATAGCGCCGCGCCAGGCCCTCGCGGGTGAACCCGCATTTCTCCAGCACCCGGACCGACGGCGTGTTGGTGGGGATGCAGGCGGCCTCGATGCGGTGCAGGTTGAGTTCGCCGAACAGGGTCGGCAGCAGCACCCGCAGCGCCGCAGTCATAACGCCCTGATGCGCATAGGGTTGCCCGACCCAATAGCCGATGGTGCCGGCCTGGACGATGCCGCGGCGGACATTGGCCAGCGTGACACCGCCGACCAGAACGCCGTCGGATTCGCGAAACACCAGGAACGGATAGGCGCGGTCCGCGGAAGCATCCTCGGCGTAGCGCCGCAACCGGCGGCGGAAGCCGGCGCGGGTCAGGTCATCCGACGGCCAGATCGGCTCCCACGGCGTGAGATAGGCCCGGCTGTGCTCGCGGAGATCGGCCCATTGCGGAAAGTCAACCATCTGTGGCGCGCGCAGCAGCAACCCGTAGCCGCGCGGCGCCAGCGCCGCCGGCGCACTCGATGGCAAACGAAACAGGGCCATGTGCTGCTCCCCCGAAATCACCGTCAGTGTAGCAGCGTTTTGTCCCTGGCGCGGGTCAAACCTTCGGCAAACGCCACCGCGGTGTCTAGCCCCCGGCCGCTGCCGAGCGCGACCACCGCCGGGCGGCTGCGCGACAGCAGGCCACGGGCGACGTTGCGGGCCGACTCGACGCTGACGGCGTCGATCCGGGTGACCAGCTCTTCCACGGTGAGCGGGCGGCCATAGGCCAGCATATGCCGGGCCAGCTGCTCGGCGCGGGCGCTGCAGCTTTCCAGCGCCATCAGCAATCCGGCCTTCATCTGCGCCTTGGCGCGGCTGACTTCACTTTCGGTGAGCGTCTCCACGGAATCATTGATGACATCGACGATGACTTCCATCATCTCCGGCGCGTCGGCGGGATCGGTGCCAGTGTAGAGCCCGAAAAAGCCGGTGTCGGTATAGGGCGCGTGGAAGGTGTAGATTGAATAGCACAGGCCGCGCTTCTCGCGGACCTCCTGGAACAGCCGGGACGACATTCCGCCGCCGAGGATGTTGGTGAACACCTGCAGGCTGAACAGCGACAGGTCCGACTGCGGCAGGCCTTCCAGCGCCAGCGTCAGATGCGCCTGCTCGAGGTCGCGATGCACGACGCGGGAGCCGCCCTTGCCGAACATCGCCGGCTGCGGCTTCGGCGCCGCGGTGCCGGCGAAGCTGGAGAAGCGATCCGAGGCTTCTTCCACGACCTGCCGGTGACTGACTGCGCCAGCGGCGGCAACGACCATGTCCGGACCGCGGTAATGCGTGCTGAGGTAATTCTGCAGCGCGTCGCGGTTGAATTCCTTCAGGGTCTTGGCGGTGCCGAGCAGCGAGCGGCCCATCGGCTGGTCGGGATAGCAAAGCTCGTTGAGATGCTCGAACACGACGTCGTCCGGCGTGTCCTGCGCGGCGCCTATTTCCTGCACGATCACGCTCTTCTCGCGCTCCAGCTCATCGGGCACGAAAGTGGGATTGGCGAGAATGTCGGACAAGACGTCGAGCGCCAGCGGCACGTCGGCCTTCATCACGCGCGCGTAGTAGGCCGTCGTCTCGGTCGAAGTGCCGGCATTGAGATCGCCGCCGACCGCCTCGATCTCCTCGACGATCTCGCGCGACGAGCGCTTCTTGGTGCCCTTGAACGCCATATGCTCCAGCAAATGCGAGATGCCGTGCTCGTTGGGCTTCTCGTCGCGGCCGCCGACGCCGGTCCAGACGCCCAGCGCCGCGGTTTCCAGATGCGGCATGGTGTCGGTGATGACCGTCAGGCCCGAAGGCAGCTTGGTGACTTCGACGCTCATCAGGAAACTCCTTGTTTCGCAGCACGGCTAACGGACAGCACGAACCGCTCAATGTCGCTTTGGTCATTCTTCATGACTTTAATGTGCTCGGGCTTGCTCATCAGCCCCTCCAGATACACCGGCAACGCCGGACGCACGCCGCAGGCGGCTTCCACCGCATCGGGAAACTTCGCGGCATGCGCCGTGGAGAGAACGATGTTGGGCACATGCAGCTCGGTGGTGTCGCGATCGGCGACGGCGAGCGCGACCGCGGTATGCGGATCGATGAGATCACCGGTCTCGCGCCAGCTGGTGCGGATCGCGGCACTGGTCTCGTCCTCATCGGCGCGGCCGGCTTCAAAGTCCTCGCGGATCGCCGTCAGCACCTTTTCAGGCAGCACGAAACGGCCGGACTGCGCCAGCGACGCCATCAGGCCGCGCACGGTGGCGGCATCGCGGCCGCAGGCCTCGAACAGCAGCCGTTCGAAATTCGACGACACCTGGATGTCCATCGACGGCGACGCCGTGGCGTGGACTTCGCGGACTTCATAGATGCCGGTCTGCAGCGTGCGCGCCAGGATGTCGTTGATGTTGGCGGCAATGCGTAATTTGCGGATCGGCAGGCCCATCCGCTTGGCCACATAGCCCGCGAAGATGTCGCCGAAATTGCCGGTTGGCACGGTGAAATCGACGGCGCGATGCGGCGCGCCGAGCGCGACCGCCGACGTGAAGTAGTAAACCACTTGCGCGACGATGCGCGCCCAGTTGATCGAATTGACGCCGGACAGCGACACCGCGTCGCGAAAGGCGTGGTGATTGAACAGGCCCTTCACGATCGCCTGGCAGTCATCGAAGTTTCCTTCGACTGCGAGCGCGTGAACATTCGCCGCGCCCGTCGTCGTCATCATCCGGCGCTGCACGTCGGAAATCTTTCCGTGCGGAAACAGCACGATGAGATCCACATTGTCGCGGCCGGCAAAGGCATCGACGGCGGCGCCGCCGGTGTCGCCGGAGGTGGCAACCACGATGGTGGTGCGCTGCGCGCGCTTCGCCAGCACATGATCCATCAGCCGCGAGATCAGCTGCATGGCGACGTCCTTGAACGCCAGCGTCGGGCCGTGAAACAGCTCCAGCACGAATTGATTGGGCGCGGTCTGGTCGAGCGGCACCACGGCCGGATGCCGGAAGGTGGCGTAGGCGTCGTAGGCCATGCGCCCGAGATCTTCGTCGGAAATCTCGCCGGCCACGAAGGGGCGGATCACCTCGACCGCGACTTCCCAATAGGGCCGGCCGAACAGCGCCGCGATGGTGTCCGGCGACAGTTGCGGCCAGACCGCGGGCACGTAGAGCCCGCCGTCACGGGCCAGCCCGGTCAGCATCACATCGCAAAAGCCCAGGGTGGGGGCCTCTCCCCGCGTCGAAATATACGTCGTCAAAGCGCCCTCCAAAGGCGCGGGCGACCGCCAAGCCTTTGATCATGATGGGTTAAAACTTCACACCGAGTGAAATCGTCCGGCACCATAAAGGGTTTTGGGCAGGAGGGGAAACCGGGAATGAGCTCGGTCAGACCCGCTTCTGCCCCCTCAGCCACACGCCAAACGCGATTACCACCGCCGCCGCCAGCCCGAACCAGGTGACTGCGTATTGCAGGTGATCGTCCTTGAGATGGACTTCGAGCGGGCCCGGCTTCGGGATGCCGTTGGCGGGCTCGGGCGATTCCAGGTCGATGTAAAATGGCGCTACCTCGCCCCAGCCAAGCGCTTGCGCCATCGCGCGCTGGTCGCGGGTGAACCAGAGGCGCTTGGTGACGTCGTCATGCGGCGTCAGCGCGCCGGCGGCTTCCGGAAAACGGAGATAGCCGGTCATCGTGACCGGCGCGCCGGTGATCAGGCGCTGCACCGCGCGGTCCTGCTGTGCGCGGTCCTGCATGGTGTTCTGCACGAAGCCGGCATTGATCACGACCGTTTCGCCGGACGGCAGTTGCGCCGGCAGGAAGGCCCAGGTGACCGGCCCCGGCACGTCCGGCCGCACCGCGGAGCCGGAGCTGTAGACCATGCCGTCGGGGACGGGTTTGAGGGTCGCGGTGAAAGTTACACGGCGGAATTCGTCATGGGCGGGCGTCAGCGCGGCCCAGGTCGAAGCCGCAGGCAACGCGCCAAGCGCACCGCCGAGTCTTTCGGTGAGGGCTGCGATCAGCGCGTGCTTCTCGGTACGGCGCTGCAGCTGCCAGAAGCCGAGGCTGAGCAACACGCCGACGATGACCAGCGTGACGATGCCGAGACCGGTGATGCTGCGCCGGCGCGCGGAGAGCGTGGTCATTTCGGCGCGCGATCGATCAGCTGGCCTTCGGAGGCCTTGTGATGGAATTGCAGCGCGATCAGCAGCGACTTCATCGAGCGCAGCGGCAGCAGCGTGGTAGCCAGGATCAGCGGCAGCCAGAGTGCGGCGTGCAGCCAGAATGGCGGCTGGTATTTCACTTCCACGACCAGCGCGGCTCCCACGACGATGGCGCCGGCGATCATGATGATGAAGATCGCCGCGCCGTCACCGACATCGATGAAGGCGTAATCCAACCCGCAGCTTGCACAGGCCGGTTTGAGATCGATGAAGCCCGCATAGAGCTTGCCCTTGCCGCAGCGCGGACACTTGCAGGCGAGGCCGCGCAGAACGGTTTGGGACAGTGGGATGGGAACGGGAACGTTGTCGGTCATGATCGCTTCCTTCCCTCTCCCCAAGCAAAGCGAAGCTTTGCAGGGTGGGAGAGGGTGGCCGCGCGTAGCGCGGTCGGGTGAGGGGACAGCCTCTCGATTGCGCGAAGCCCCCTCATCCGACGCGGACTTCGTCCGCGCCACCTTCTCCCACCTAGCGAAGCTTCGCTTCGCACGGGGGAGAAGGAAGGAAGGCAAAAAGAAACAAAAAGGGCGGCCCTGCGGCCGCCCTCTTCTAGCACCTGAATGCGATCAATGCGCGGCGTGAGCCACGGTCTCGGCGCCATGGCCCCAGACGTAGATGCTGATGAACAGGAACAGCCAGACCACGTCGACGAAGTGCCAGTACCAGGCGGCGAATTCGAAGCCGAGGTGCTGTTTCGGCGTGAAGTGGCCGGCATAGACGCGGAACAGGCAGACCAGCAGGAAGATGGTGCCGACCAGCACGTGGAAACCGTGGAAGCCGGTCGCCATGAAGAAGGTCGCGCCATAGACGTTGCCCGAGAAAGCGAAGGCGGCGTGGCTGTATTCATAGGCCTGCACGCAGGAGAACAGGGCGCCGAGTGCGATGGTGAGGATCAAACCGTATTTCAGGCCCCTGCGGTCGCCTTCCAGCAGCGCGTGATGCGCCCAGGTGACGGTGGTGCCCGAGGTCAACAGGATCAGCGTGTTGAGCAGCGGCAGGTGCCAGGGATCGAAGGTCTGGATGCCCTTCGGCGGCCAGACGCCGCCGAACAATGCTTCGCGGGTGACGTGCACGGCATCGGCGGGAAACAGCGAGGCGTTGAAATAGGCCCAGAACCAGGCGACGAAGAACATCACTTCCGAAGCGATAAACAGGATCATGCCATAGCGGTGGCTGATCTGCACGACGCGGGT
>JAQGKA010000411.1 GCA_028290355.1 Tardiphaga sp.
ATCGGCAGCGCGACCGACGAAGTCGGGACGTCGAAGATGGCATCGACCTTCTCATTGTCGTACCAGTTGCGCGCGATGTTGACGCCGACGTCGGGCTTGTTCTGGTGGTCGGCGGAGATCACGACGACCGGCTTGCCCTTGACCTTGCCGCCGTAATCGGCGACCGCCATTTCGGTGGCGACCACCGAGCCCTTGCCGGTGGAGTCCGCATAGAGGCTGGACATGTCGGTGAGGACGCCGATCTTGACGACGTCGTCGGATATCTGCGCCTGCGATGCGCCGGCTGACAATGCCAAAGCGAAAACGGCCACGCATGTGGTTGTGCTGAATTTCATCGACGGTGCTCCCTGGATTTTTTTTCGGCTTTTGCCGCTTGGTAGTGCGGTCATCCTGCCCGCAATCATTTTGCCGGGCAAGGCGGAAGGTTGGGCAGGAAAAACGTTAGAGTCCGTAGACCACTCAATGTCGTCCCGGCAAGCGAGCTTGTCCGGGACGACGGGGGAAACACATTTCCCTACAATCCCGGCAGCGCCGTCACCGCCACATTGATCGCGCCATCGGCTTCCGCAATCACCCGCAGCGTCTTCGAATCGAATGCGATGCCGCCGAGGCGGAGGCTGGTGATTTCGGCGTCGACGCGGATGCCTTCCTCGTTCTTCTGGAAGTCGGCGATCACGGCGGCGATCTTCTTCCGCGCATTTGACGCGAACGGTTTCAGGTCGATGGTCGCGCGTTCCGCCAGCGCGTTTTGCAGATAGGGCATTGCCGCGCGCGCCGCGGAGCCGAGCAGGCCGAACGCGGCTTCGGATTCCACCGCCAGTTCCATGTTGGCGAGCTTCAACGTCTGCGCCGCCGGATCGAGCATGGGTTTGCCCCAGATATGCACGGTGGCTTCGCCGCCGAAGCCGAACCAGCTTTCCTTTTCCTTGGCGTTGACCAGCAGCGAGATCAGCAGTCGGTCGCCGGAGGCCGCCACCGTCGCCTTCTTGACGGTGACGTCCACCGAGCCGGAGCCGTCTTCCGGGAACGTCTTGCCGGCGAGCTGCGTCTCGATGATCTTGTTGAGTTCGGTGAACGGCATGTCGATGGGCACGCCGATATTGAGCTTGCCGGGGCCGGGCGGCACGATCGCCAGCGTCGTGGGGAACGGGCAGTTCGGCGTGGTCTGCGCCGATGTGATGCGGGTCTCCGCCTCGACGCCGAGCGTCAGCATGACGTTGCTGGCATCGACGTGCGGTTGTGCGGCCACCGCGCGGGTCGGCTTCAGTTCGAGATACAATCCCTGCAACGCGGCGGCGCCCTGCAGTGGAATCGAGCGGCACAGTTTTGCCCATTCGCGCCGCGCGTTCTGCTCAAACGCAGGATCGTTGCGCAGCCGCTGCTGCACGGCGGCGATCTGCTCGTTGACGGCCTTGTCGATCACCGGCTTGACCTGGGCGGGCACGCTCACCCGCGCGCCGGCCATCGACACGCTGGTGTCGCCGAGCGTGACCTGCGCGGCGAGGTTGGGCTCGATGCGCCAGTTCGCGGCGAGCTGCGGCCGCGACGAGACCACGACGTTGCCGCGGATGTCGGCATTGGCGTTGAGGTTCTTGATGTTGACGCTGCCGATCTGCTTGGCGACGTTGCCGCCGAGCAGATTGCCGAGCGCGCCGCTAAGCTGGTCGCGCACATTGGACGACAGCGAGCCGGTGACATTGAGTGTGCCGTTCAGCGGCGTCGACAACGTCAGCGTATCCTGCGCGCCGGTCGCTGATATCGGCCCGCGCGCGGCATTCCACTTGATGTCGGCGTTTTGCAGGATCTGCGGCACCGGATTGTCGGCGTTGCCGGCAAAATTGCGCGGTGCGCCTCTGTCGGCGGCATCGCGGATCGCGGTCAGCGCTACCGCGATCGGCGCGACGATGCTGGAGGTGCGCGGTGCGGCCGGCAGCGGCGGCAATTGCACCAGCACCGGCGCCGGGCCTGCGCTGCGCGGCGACACATAGTCCATCACCTTGAGCGCGGCGACGAAAAACACCGCCACCAGCACGCCCGCGATCAGAATGGTTTTAAGCCGCATCAAGTCCCCGCTGAATGAAGAGGGGAGTTTACAGTGCTGGTGCACTGCACGCCAGAGCAGCAATATTACGAAAGATTGTAGCCCGAACGACGCGAAGTTGAAATCCGGGCTACGGATGAATACTTACCCGCGCTTGCCGTCCGCATTGTCGGCGCGGCGGTCCATCGGCAGCACGATCACCTTGGTGCCGACATTGACGCGCGAGTACAGATCCGCGACGTCCTGGTTGGTGAGGCGGATGCAGCCCGACGACACATGAGTGCCGATGGTTTCCGGCATGTTGGTGCCGTGGATGCGATAGATGGTGCCGCCGAGATACATGGCGCGGGCGCCGAGCGGGTTGCCGGGGCCGCCGGCCATGAAGCGCGGCAGATAGGGCTGGCGTGCGATCATTTCCGCCGGCGGGGTCCAGTTCGGCCACTCCGCCTTCTTGCTGATGGTCTGTACGCCGGACCAGGTGAAGCCGTCGCGGCCGACGCCGATGCCGTAGCGGATCGCCTGGCCGCCGCCGAGCACGAAATAGAGATAGGTGTTCGGAGTATCGATGACGATGGTGCCCGGCGCTTCGCGCGTCGCGTAGCTGACGATCTGGCGCTTGAAGCGCGCGGGTTGCTCGACAGTGGCGCGCTCGTCATCAGCCTGCGGGGCCTGCATCTGCGGCGCCGGCTGCATCTGCATCGGCGGAGTCATGAAGAACGGAAACAGCGGCAGCGGTGCGGCGTTGGCCGGGGAAAACGCCAGCGTGCCGATCGCCAGCGCGCCAAGGGCGGCTGCGGTGCGGCGAGTCGTGATCTTGAGGACATTGAGGTTGAACATCTGAATTCTCCGTTTGAGCGCCCGAGGAAGAGCGCCCGTTCGGCGCTTCGTTGGGAGGAGAATTAGCCGGCGTTCGTTTCAGGGCGTTTGCGTCAAGCCGTCAAAACGGTTTCGTCGCGGGGAGAATTGTTTCGTCGCGCCGCCGCCGGACAAAGCGGTCCTGTCGAAAGGCTTTGTCGCTACGCGCTGATTTAAATCAAACGGCGCTGGCCGCGCCGCCTATTCGTTAATCGTGGCATCCGGGCGCCAGGTCAGCAGCCGGTTCTCGATCAGGGTCAGGATCCACTCGGCCACCAGCGCCACCACCGCGATTACGATCATGGCGGCGAACACGCCGTTGGAATCGAACGAGCCCTGCGCCGTGGCGATCAGCAGCCCCATGCCTTCGCGGGCGCCGAGAAACTCGCCGACGATGGCGCCGACCAGCGCGAAGCCGAACGAGACATGCAGGCTGGCGAGGATCCACGACAGCGCCGACGGGATCACGACGGCGCGGGTCATCTGCCAGTTGCTGGCGCCGAGGATGCGCGCATTGGCGATCAGGTTCTTGTCGGCCTCGCGCACGCCCTGGAAGGCATTGGCGAACACCACGAAGAACACCATCACGACCGCCAGCGCGATCTTGGAGGCGGCGCCGAGGCCGAGCGCGACGATGAAGATCGAGCCGAGCACCACGCGCGGAATCGAATTCGCCACCTTGATGTAGATCGAGAACACGTCGGACAACAGCTGATTGCGGCCGAGCGCGATGCCGCACAGGATGCCCATCACCGCGCCGATCAGGAAGCCGGCACCGGCCTCGTAGATCGTCACCCAGATCTGCTTCCACAGCGGACCGATCGAGGTGCCGTTCTGGAACCAGTCGATCAGTTTGACGACGATGCCACTCGGCTGGCCGAAGAAGAACGGGTCGATCAGTCCGGCGCGCACGCCGAGCTCCCAGCCACCGATCAGGAACACCAGCACCGCCAGCCGCAATGTCAGCACCAGCCGGTCGTGGCGGCGCATGCGCTCAATGGCGGTTTCGAGTTTCGGGTCGGCGGGGAGGGGGGTGGTGATGCTGGAGTCGGCCATGTCAGTGTCCCGCCCGTGCGCGCAAGACTTCCTCGCGCAGGTCGTCGTTGATCTTTCGCGCGATGGCGATGAAGCGTTCGTCATAGCGCAGGGTGGCGACGTCGCGCGGCCGCGGCAGGTCGATGGTGTGCACCGATTTGACCCGCGCCGGTCGCGTGGTCAGCACAGCGACACGATCAGCGAGCAGAATCGCCTCGTCGAGATCATGGGTGACGAACAGCACCGCGGATTTCGCCTGCGCCCACAGCTGCAGCAATTCCTCCTGCATCAGTTCGCGGGTCTGAACGTCGAGTGCGGAGAACGGCTCGTCCATCAGCAGCACCTGCGGATTGTTGATGAAGGTTTGCGCCAGCGCGACGCGCTTGCGCATGCCGCCGGACAGCTGGTGCGGGTGATGGCCCTCGAATCCCTTCAGCCCGACGCGGACGATCCAGTCGCGCGCCTCCACTTCGGCCTTGTCTTTGGCGACGCCGCGAAACAGCGGTCCGGCCATGACATTGCCGAGCACGTCGCGCCACGGGAACACCGCGTCCTGCTGGAACACGAAGCCGACGCGGCGATCGACGCCGTCGACTTTCTTGTCGAACAGCGTCACCTCGCCGGCCTGTGGTCGGGCGAGGCCGGCGATCAGCCCGAGCGTGGTCGACTTGCCGCAGCCGGTCGGGCCGACGATGGCGCAGAATTCACCGGGGGCAATGCTGAGGTCGAAATCCTCCAGCGCCGAGAGCAATTCGCCCGAGGGCGTGACGAAGCGCCGGGCGACATGTTTGAGTTCGATCGCGGAGGGGGAGGCTGCGGTCATTGGTGAGGAATTCCATATTTTTCAAATGTAGAACGCCGTCGTTCCGGGGCGTGCGCAGCGACAGCTGCGCGCGAACCCGGAATCTCGAGATTCCGGGTTCGCTCGCAAGTGCTCGCGCCCCGGAATGACGAACTTGAATTCACGACGTTCAATGCGTCGCGTTGGCTTTGACCACGAAATCCGTGGTGTAGGTCTTGGCCAGGTCGATGGTCTTGCCCTGCAGGTTGGGCGAGAAACTGGTCAGCACCTTGAGCACCGATTCCGGTGCACCCGCCGGCATCATGCCATCCGGCGAATACTGCGCCTTGCCCTCGCGCAGGCCCTGAATGTAGAGATCAAGCTCACCGGCGTAGTAGTCCTTCGGCATCTGCGCGGCGATCTCCTCCGGCGAATGCGAGTTCATCCATTTCAGCGTCTTGACGAAGACGTTGACGACCTTCTGCGCGGTCTCCTTGTTGGCTTCCATCCAGGCGCGGTCCATGTAGAGGCAAGCGGCCGGATAGTCGCCGCCCAGCGCGGCGCGGGTGGTTTCCGGCGAGCGCAGGTCGATGCCGACCTTGGCGGTGCCGTTCTTGACCGCGCGGGCCACGGTCGGCTCGGTGGTCATGCCGGACACGATCTTGCCCTGCTGCATCGACGCCAGAAATGTGTCACCGGCGCCGACCGGGACCAGCGAGTAGTCCTGCACCTTCAGCCCGGCCTTGGCGGCGAGCGCGCGAGTCAGGAAGTCGGTCGCCGAGCCCAGCCCGGTGACGCCGAGCGCCTGGCCCTTCCAGTTGGCGGGGTCCTTCAATTTGTCGGCGTCGGCAGCCTTCACCAGCACCACTTCGCCGGGCGCTACCGCGAACTGCACCACCGAGGTGATGAACTTGCCCTTGGATTGCAGATCGATGGTGTGATCGTAGAAGCCGACCACGCCCTGAACTTCGCGCGCGAGCAGCGCGGTGGCGGCCTGCGAACCCGAGGTGGAGTTGAACAGTTCGACGTCGAGTCCCTGTTCCTTGAAGAAGCCGAGCTGGGCGGCGAGTTTGGCGGGCAGATAGATCTGCTTGTCGATGCCGCCGACCATGATCTTGATCGGGGTCTGCGCCGCAGCCGGTGCGGCAAACAATCCCGCAACCGGAGGCGTGGCGGACAAGGCGGCGAGGACCGCGGCGGCGAAAATCTTGCGCATGGGCGTTTCCTGATGGTTTTTCGACGGCTCGTCTCTGCCGCCGGGACAGGTCGCCCCCGGGCACAGTCGTGCGCATCAATCGGGCCCATCAGGCCCTTGCCGGGCGTTCGGTGTCAATCCGCCATTTGGAGATCACCCGCTGCGATGCTCATCGCGAGCCGGGCCAGGACGTCACAAAACGCCCAACACAATCGCGCCGACAAAGGCGAGCGCCATGTAGGCTGCGACAACGCTCAATCGACCGGTGAACGTCATGGGAAACTCCCTGCTTCACGCCGCAGCCACTGTAACGCCGACGGTGGCGAAGCGTTCCGCAG
>JAQGKA010000419.1 GCA_028290355.1 Tardiphaga sp.
CGCCGCCGAGCAAGGCCGACGCGATCATCGCCAGCACGATGCCAAGCGCAATGCTGCCGGTGGCGTTGGCGACGATGACGGTGATGAAGGCGCCGAACGCATAGACCGCCGCATGGGCGATGTGCAGGATCCGCAGCAGGCCATAGACCAGCGTCAGGCCGACCGCCATCAGCGCATACATGCTGCCGAAGATCAGGCCGTTCAGCGTGAGATCGAGATAATACACGAGGCCTCGAATACGAACGTGGAGCGATGCAGGATCGGCGGACTCAACAAGGGCTTGTCATTCCGGGAGCACCCTCTTGGCGCAGGCCCGGAATCCAAATTCCCCGTAGGGGTTATGGATTCCGGGCTCGCTCGCAGCTTGCGCTGCTCGCGCCCCGGAATGACGAGCTGTTGGTTGTTACTCGGTCGGCGGAGCCAACAGCTTCAGATCGTCGATCCAGGCGAAGTGCACGGACTTGCCGTCCTTCACCACATTGACGTTCATCGGCATGTTGATCTCGCGCAGACTGTTGAAGCTGACGAGGTCGCCGGCGAGGTGCGAGAAGTTCTTGGTCGAGGCGAGCGCGTCGCGGACCTTGGCGGGATCGGTGCTGCCGGCGCGCTTGATCGCGTCGGCCATCAGCATGACGGCGGAGTAGCTGGTGGCGCCGACGTTCTCACCGGGGTAGCCGGCCTTCTTCTGGAAGTCGGCGAGATAGGTCTTGAGTTCGGCATTGTCGCGGTCGCGGTTGAGACCGCCGACGATGTAGACGCCTTCGACCGCGGAACCCGCGATATCGATCAGCTTCTGTGCGTCGAAGGCCTGCGAACCGATGATCGGCACGGTGATGCCGGCGGCGCGCAGCTGCGTCGCCAATGGACCGGCAGTGAAGAAGTAGCCGGTGATGTAGATCGCCTTGGGATTGTCGCGCTTGACGCTGGCGACGATCGAGCCGAACTGGCGGTCGCGCAGCGGATAGCTGTATTCGCCGAGAACCTTGATGCCGAACTGGCCGGTCGCGGCCTTGAAGCCTTCCAGCGTCGCCTGGCCGTAGTCATTGTCCATCGAGATCACGGAAATCTCCTTGAGGCCGAGATTGTCGCCGATGAACTTCGCGGCGGCGCGACCCTGCGGCTGGCCGAGATGCACGGTGCGGAAGTCGTAATCGCCGGCGCGGGTGATGTCGGGATGCACGCCGTAGGCCGAGATGAACGGCACCTTGGCGGCCTGGAAGATCGGCGCCGCGGCGCGGCCGGAGGCCGAGTAGCTGCCGGACACCGCGAACTTCACGCCGTCCTGGCCGACCAGCTTGTTGGCGGTGAACACCGCTTCGCCGGTCTTGGCCTGGTCGTCATAGGTGACGAGTTCGACCTTCTGGCCGAGCACGCCGCCGGCGGCGTTGATGCGCTCGACGGCGAGTTCCGAGGCAACCTTGGCGGAGACGCCATCGGTGGCAGCCGCACCGGTCAGCGGCGCCTGGAAACCGATCTTGATCTGCGCAGAAGCAGGAACCGCCGCGAAAGCGGCGATCGTCAGTATCGTCGCGCCCATCAGCAAGGATGCTGAACGGGACAACCAGGCGGAGCGGTGTGTCATCGGTTTTGCCCTGTCTTGAGCCAGGCAGGAGGAAGCTCTCCGCCGGCGCAGCCAAAAGTTGACGTGCTTGGTGACGTGTCGGCGCCGGCCTGCGGCACGCGCAATCCGGAACATGGTCGAAAGTGTGAAACCCGGCGGCTCCGCCGGATAATACATTTCGCAAATGACGGGCATCAGAATTGACTATACCATAATGTGAAATGTATGGGGCGGGGCATGGATTTCCGGCAACTACGCTATTTCACCGCGACCGTCGAACAGCGCAGCATGAGCGCGGCGGCGCGGATCTGCCGGGTGTCGCAGCCGACGCTCAGCACGCAGATCGGCGACCTCGAGGTCGAACTCAACGAAACGCTGTTCAAGCGAGTCGCGTTCGGCGTGCGCCCGACGCCGGCGGCGCAGGCGTTTTACCGACGGCTCGCACCGGTGCTGTCGGATGCGATCCACGCCCTGCGATACATTCGCTCCGGCGACGTCAGAGGGATCCAGGATATCGCTGTCGCGATCGATCAGTCCGCCGCAAGCCTGCTCAGCCTGCTGGTCGGCCGCGCTGCGCGGCAGATCGAGGCAAAGCATCCCCACCTCAGGATCGCCCATGGCACGTCTGAATCGACGATGCCGCGGGAGCGGACCGGCATCCGGCTCAGCCACCGCATGGGGAAGCCGGACGCGAAGGCGCTGTCATTCCCCGATCGCTGGGTGTTCGTCGAGATCGGTGCGCCGCGCGGACCCGGCGCGCGCGGCGTGATCCGCGGCGGCGATCTGTCGCAGTTCGACGGCTATATCGATGTGCCCCGCCTCTCCAACGAGATCCGCGCGGCGCTCGCGCAGTGGAGCGACGCCACGACGCCGATCCTGATGAACATGACCGACGAGGATGCCGGCGAGGTCATCGCGTCCATTCTCGCCAACAACCGCGGCCGGGCGCTGCTGCCGCTGCTGGCGCTGAAGCCAGATGTGCTGAAGCACCCGCGGTTGCGGATCAGCGACATCGACGCCGGCCTGCCGCCACTGCATGTCGCGGTCGAAATGTTCGACCCGCCGGACGCCGCGCGCACGGCGCTCGTCGCAGCGCTGTTGAAACCGGTGCGCATGGCGACGCTGGCCAACGATCCGCCTCCGGTGCTGCTCCCCGATGCGCGGCAGCTGCGTTATTTTCTGCGCGTGCTGGAGGAAGGCACCATCTCGAGGGCCGCGACGCGGCTCAACATCGTGCAGCCTGCCGTCAGCATGCAGATCCGTGCGCTGGAACGCGCGCTCGGCGACCGCCTGATCGACCGCACCCATCAGGGCGTCTCGGCGACCGACTTCGGCCGCAAGGTCCGTAACATCTTCACGCCGATGATGATGGTGCTGCAGGACGTCAACCTCGCCGCATCGTCGGACCGCAAGAAGGCCCGGCAGGTGCTGCGCGTCGGCACGCTGCCGGGATTGAATGAGGAAAGCCTGCTGGTGACCGCCACCACGGCGACGGTGATGGAATGGCGTGCGGCGTTTCCCAATATCGAGTTGCGGGTGGTCGAGGCGTATAGCGGCGTGCTGCTGGAATGGCTGACCGGCAATCAGATCGATATCGCCGTGGTCGAGGACATGCACGGCCTGACCTCGTTCAAGGAAACCGTGCTGTCGTCGGAGCCACTGGCGATCCTGACCAGTGCGAAGCAGGCGATCTGCGCGCCCGGCCCGATCGACATGAGCGAGCTGTCGAAGCTCAACCTGGTGCTGCCGTCCCCGCGACACGGACTGCGCGCGTTGCTCGACCGCAAATTTGCCGAGGCAGGCCTGCAATTGGTGCCAAAACTGCAACTGGATTCGATGCTCTCGGCCATGCGGCTGGTCAAGGCCGGTGGCTGGGCGACGGTGATGCCGTCATCCGCCGTGCGTCAGGACATCGACGATGGCGTGCTGGTGGCGCATCCGATCGTGCGGCCGGTGATTGCGCGCGAATTGCGCTCGGTACAACTGGCGCGCAATCCGAAACGCTCGTGGGAAAATGAATTTATCCGGCTGTTGCGCGCGCGGCTGACGGCGACGCTGCTGCCGTGAGGAAATTGCTGTCGAGGACGTAACGAGCCTGTTTACTTTCGAGGCATTTCCCCCTTCTCTCGCGAAAAGCCTTTGGGGGAAACATGAACAGTCCGTCCGCGCCAGCCCGCGCCGCGTCATCCGAGTCCGTGGAATTCGACTACATCATCGTCGGGGCAGGTTCAGCGGGATGTGTGCTGGCCAATCGGCTCGGTGCGTCCGGCAAGCATTCCGTGCTGTTGCTGGAGGCTGGTCCGAAGGACCGCAATATCTGGATCCATGTGCCGCTCGGCTACGGCAAGCTGTTCAAGGACAAGACCGTCAACTGGATGTACCAGACCGAGCCCGAGCCGGGACTGGACGGACGAACCGTGTTTCAACCGCGCGGAAAAGTTCTCGGCGGATCGAGTTCGATCAACGGCCTGCTCTATGTGCGCGGCCAGCATGAGGATTACGATCGCTGGCGCCAGCTTGGCAACAGCGGCTGGGGCTATGACGACGTGCTGCCGTATTTCAAGAAGGCCGAGGATCAGCAGCGCGGCGGCGACGCGTTTCATGGCGCCGGCGGTCCGCTGCCGGTCTCGGATTGGCGGCATGCGGATCCATTGTCCGAAGCCTTCATCGCGGCCGCTGTCGAGACCGGCCTGCCTTTCAATCCGGATTTCAACGGCGCCTCGCAGGAAGGCGTCGGAATGTTCCAGACCACGACGCGGCGCGGGCGAAGGGCCAGCACCGCGGTAGCCTATCTGCGCCCCGCCTTGCGCCAGGGCCGTCTGCGCGTGGAGACTTCAGCTCTGGCGCAGCGCATTCTGTTCGAAGGTCGTCGCGCGGTCGGCATCGAGTACAAGCAGGGCGGCATTGCCCGCACGGCGCGCGCCCGCAAGGAAGTCCTCGTCTCCAGCGGCGCCTATAATTCGCCGCAGCTGCTGCAGCTCTCCGGCGTCGGCCCCGCCGATCTGCTGCGCCAGCACGGCATCGATGTAGTGATGGATGCGCCGGGCGTCGGTCACGATCTGCAGGACCATATGCAGGTCCGGATGGTGATGCGCTGCGCGCAAAAGGTTACGCTGAACGACGTCGTCAACCATCCCCTGCGCAAGATCTGGATGGGCCTGCGCTATGCCGCCTTCCGCACCGGGCCGCTAACCATTGCCGCGGGCACCGCCGGCGCGTTCTTCAAGACCAGTCCACGGCTGGCGACGCCGGACATCCAGATCCATTTTCTGCCGTTCAGCACCGACAAGATGGGCGAGGCACTGCATTCCTATTCCGGCTTCTCGGCGTCGGTCTGCCAGCTGCGGCCGGAAAGCCGCGGCTCGCTGCGGATCAAGAGCGCCGATCCTTCAGTGCCGCCGGAAATCCGCATCAACTATCTCGCCACCGAGGTCGACCGCACCGCCAATGTCGAAGGCCTGAAGATCCTGCGCCAGATGCTGCACGCCCCGGCGCTGCGCCCGTTCGTGACCGAGGAAGTCGAACCAGGCGCCAAGGTGATGAGCGACGAGGAGCTGCTGGCCTACTGCCGCCAGCGCGGCAGCACGATCTATCACCCGACCTCGACATGCCGAATGGGCAATGACTCGCTGGCCGTGGTGGATCAGCGACTGCGGGTGCGCGGCATCGAAGGCCTGCGGGTGATCGACGGGTCGATCATGCCGGACCTCGTCTCGGGCAACACCAACGCGGCCATCATCATGATCGCCGAGAAGGCATCGGAGATGATTCTGGCGGATGCGCGCGGGGCTTGAGCGTGAGTAGTTCGGCGTCGCACAATCGCTCAACGAGTCGTCCCGGCGCACGCCGGGATCCATCACCCCTGGCCTCTCAATTGAAAGAAGGCCTCTACTACATTGCTTAAACGAGGCGACACGGCCTATGGGTCCCTGCTTTCGCAGGGACGACTCGTTGAAATCCGATGCGCGCGGGGCCTGAGCCTCGGCGCTACGCCAAAACCTTCTTGACCCATACCTTGTTGTCGTGGAACGCGGCGCCGCCATAGGGAGCGACGGGTTCGGCGCCGGTCAGCATGTTGATGCCGTGGCCGCCGATATGGGACTTGTTGGGGTGCACCGATTCTGCGATCAGCACGCCGCGGCGCAGGCCGGAGAAAACGCGCGCGGTCAGCGTGGTTTCGCCGCGCGCATTGCCCAGCGTAACGGCGTCGCCGTCCGCAATCGAAAGCCGTGCAGCGTCTTCCGGATGCATCATGACGCTCGGCGCGCCTTCGCGCGCTTTCGACGATGGCGTCTCGTTAAAGCTGGTGTTGAGAAAGCTCCGCGACGGGCTGGTCGCCAGCCTGAACGGATGGGCCTCATCGACCGCCTCGATGATGGCCCAGTGATCCGGAAACGATGGCATCTCAGCCCACGCGCCCATCAGCCCGGCATTGGGCATCGGCACTTCGCCCCAGTCAGCCTTGAAATGAAATTTTCCGTCGGCATGGGCAAAGCCATCGAGATAATGCGAGGTACGGAAATCCGGTTGGATATCGCGCCACAACTCGGCCTGCAGTGCTTCGATGCCGCCGCGGCCGCTGACCAGCTTTGTCTCGTCGATGATTTCGCGCGGCGTCATCGCTTTCGCCCGATGCTCGGCGCCCTCGCGTGACGCCAAGCCCTGCAGTACCTCGTGGTTGGAGCGGCATTCGCC
>JAQGKA010000424.1 GCA_028290355.1 Tardiphaga sp.
TAGACCGGTACGTCCTGGATCTTCGGTGTCGCCGCCAGCACGGGAACGCTGGCATCGGGCCGCACACGGCTGGCGGCCTGCTTCTGCTGCAGCGAGGTCCAACCGATATAGCCGAGACCGCCGAGGATCAGCAGGGTGATCGCGATCGAGACGGTGCGGCGTCGCGCACGCCCGGCGACGCGGGCCACGCCTGCGCCCGCCGCCTTCGCGGTCTCGTTCAATTCCGGCTTAAAGAGCATTGACCGGTCTCTCCATTTTCGGCTCCCAGCCGCCCCCCAGCGCCTGATAGAGGCTGACGATCGCCAGCAGCCGCGCCAGCTGCGCCTGCGACAGCGCATCCTCAGCCTGAAATAGCGTCAATTGGGTGTTTAGCACAGTTACGATATCGGCAGTTCCGGCGCGCAACTGCTGCTCGGAGAGCTGGAACGCCCGCCGCGACGCCGTCACGACATCGCGCTGCAGCCGCAGCTTTTCCGAGGTCTGCTTGATCGACACCAGCGCGTTGTCGACGTCGGTGAAGGCCGACACGACGGTCTTGCGGTAGATCTGCAGCAATTCGTCCTGCCGCGCCTTGGTATATTCAAAATTGCCCAGGATCTTGCCGCCGTCGAAAATCGGCTGGGTCAGGCCGCCGACCAGGCTGAAGAAGGCCGCATGCGGCTGGAACAGCGCCACCAGCGCCGAACTCTGGTAGCCGCCCTGCCCGGTCAGTTGGATGCTGGGAAAGAACTGCGCGCGGGCGTTGCCGACATTGGCGGTGGCGGAAGCGAGCTGCGCTTCCTGCCGCCGGATGTCCGGACGCTGGGTGAGCAATTCAGACGGCAGACCTGGTGTCACCCGCGGCGACGCAATTTGATTGAGCGAGCCGCCCAAGACTCGCACGCTTTCCGGCGGGCGCGAAACCAACAGCGCCAACGCGTTGACGTTCTGATCCAGCGTCTGCTTCAGCGGCGGCACTGCGGCGCGCTGGTTGGCGAGCACGCTTTCCTGCTGCGCTACATCGAGATCGGTGCCGGTGCCAGCGCTGAAGCGTTGCTTGATGGCATCGAGGATGCGCTGGGCGCTGGCGATATTGTGATTGGCGGTTCGAATGCGGTCCTGCGACGTCAGCACTTGGAAATAGGCATTGGCGACGCTCGCGAGTGTCGTCAGCGCGACCACGTCGCGGTCGAAGCGGTTGGCGGTCGAGGTCTCTTCCGCGGCCAACGTGGCGTCGCGGTTCTTGCCCCAGAAATCGATCTCGTAGCTGGCGCTGAGCGACGCCGAATAGTTCACCACCTCGCGGCCGCCATTGGTCAAGCCGCTGGCGCTGGAGCCGGAGGTTCGCGAATAGGCCTCCTGCCCGCCGCCGCTCAGGGTCGGCAGCAGCGCTGCGCCGGCAACTCGCGCCTGCGCGTCGGCCTGGAGAATCCGCGAGGTCGCCGCGGCGATATCGAGGTTGACCGTCTGGGCCTCCTCCATCAGCTGCGTCAATTCGCGCGACCTAAACCCGCGCCACCAGTCCAGTGTGGGGGTCGCGCCGTCGGGATTGGACAGCCTCGCGGCCTTGTAACCCTCGGGAACATCGAGCGCGGGGTCAGGGAGATCCTTGGTGAGGATGCAGCCCGCCGACGTCGCGACGATCGCCAGCGCCGCAAAGGCGCGTGCCACGCTCAGGAGCGAAAAGGTCACCGGCATCCCCCACGCGCAAGGCCGTGCGACGGATGCGATTCGCTGAGAGTTGGGGCGTTGGGTAATACAGCCTGCGACACGTTCACCGGGTGATGCTGTTCAAAGGAACGAACCACCATTCTAGCGGGCGGATCAGCGGGCGGACAGTGTTCTTCCGTTACAGAACCCGCAAGCAAATCAGCGTGTTTCAACACGCCGATTTGCTCAGTTTCCCATATTCCATCGGGCTTTGAGGGGCATCGACGACATCGTCCGCATGGCCGGCTTACGAACATTTCATGTGAATTTATGTTGCTGTCGTGCGATTCGCGCCGATTCCTGAGCGCGCTCCCCCGACAAGTCTTGAAACCCCCGCGGGATACCAACCGTAACTGGAGGACGAATCGACCACAGGGGCTTGGGAATGCGCGTCGCAGTTATTGGAACGGGAATCGCCGGCAACGCCGCGGCCTGGGCATTGTCGAAGCGCTACCCCGTCACGGTCTACGAGCGCGAACTCCGCCCCGGTGGCCACAGCCACACCGTGATGATCGATTATGACGGCGCGCCTGTCGCGGTCGATATCGGCTTCATCGTCTACAACGAACTCAATTACCCCGATCTCACCGAACTGTTTGCGCATCTCGGCGTCGAGACCGTGGAAAGCTGCATGAGCTTCGCGGTCTCCGCAGATGCCGGGCGTTTCGAATGGAAAGGCGGCGGCAGCACTTGGGGCGAGACTGCAAAGGGCCTGTTCGCGCAGCCGAAGAACCTGTTCTCGCCATCCTATCTGCTGATGCTCCGGGACATCCTGACCTTCAACGAACGCAGCGTGAAGGACCGGGACGCCGGCCTGCTCGCCCACAAGACCCTTGGCGAATACTTCGCCTGGCGCAAATTCGCGCCGCGGCTGCTGACCGACTATCTGGCGCCGATGGGTGCCGCGATCTGGTCGGCGCCGGCCGGCCAGATACTCAACTTTCCCGCCGAGAATTTCGTCGCCTTCTTCAACAACCATCGCCTGCTGCAATATGATCGTCCGGTCTGGCGCTCGGTAAAGGGCGGCAGCAAGCGCTATGTCGAAAAGCTGATGTCCGCATTCGGCGACCATCTGCGTCTCGGCTGCGCGGTGACGTCAATCGAACGCACGACCCATGGCGTCATCGTCAGCGACAGCCTCGGCCGCCATCAGACCTACGACCATGTCGTGGTCGCCTCGCACAGCAATCAGGCGCTGGCGATGCTGTCCGATCCGAGTGCAGCCGAAAGCGAAATCCTCGGAGACATCGGCTATGCGCCGAACGTCGTCTACCTGCATCGCGATCCCAGGCTGATGCCGAAGCGCAGGAACGCCTGGGCATCGTGGAATTTCTTGCGCCGGCGGCGTGAGGGATCGACCGTCAACGACGTCGCCGTGACCTACTGGATGAACCGGTTGCAGGGCCTCTCCGACGACAAGCCGCTGTTCGTCAGCCTCAACCCGCCGTTCGAGCCGGACCCGGCGCTGACCTTCGGCCGCTATATGTGCGAACATCCGCAATACAATGCGACGGCCTTCGCCGCGCAAAAACGGCTCGGCGAAATCCAGGGCCCGCGCCACACCTGGTTCTGTGGCGCCTGGACCGGCTACGGCTTTCACGAGGACGGCTTGCGCTCCGGTCTCGCCGTCGCCGAAGCTTTGGGCGCGGGGGTGCCGTGGCGCGCGCCGCCGCCCGAACTCGCCGAAGCCGCGGAGTGACGATGCAAGACGTTGTCGCCAGAACGGAAGCGCAACCGGACCCGGCCCATGCCGCGGCCGTGCTTTACTTTGGCGACGTCATGCATGCGCGGCTGAAGCCGATGGGCCATCGCTTCAGCTACCGCGTCATGAGCCTGCTGATAGATCTCGACCAGCTCGATGCTGCCGGCAGGCAGACGCCTTTGTTCGGCGTCAATCGCGCCGCGCTCTACAGTTTTCGCGAATCCGACCATGGCCATCGCGATGGGTCCTCGTTGCGCGCTTATGCGCAGGCCCGTGCGGCAGAATACAATATCGATCTCAGCGGCGGCCGCGTGCTGCTGCTGTGCTACCCGCGGCTGCTCGGCTACACCTTCAATCCGCTGTCGGCGTATTTCTGCTATTGCGCCAGTGGCGATCTCGCACTGATCATCTACGAGGTTCGCAATACCTTCGGCGATATCCACTCCTATGTGCTGCCGGTTCGGCCCGGCGAGAGCAGCGAAGCCGGCATCCGGCAGGCGCAGGACAAGCTGTTCTACGTCTCGCCCTTCATCGAGATGCCGATGCGCTACCACTTTCGAGTGTCGCCGCCCGGACAGAGCGTGAAGCTGCGAATCCTGGAAACCGATGCCGAAGGGCCGATGCTGGCCGCGGCCTTCAACGGCCGGCGCCACAGCTTGACCACGGCTGCCCTGCTGCGCTCCTTCTTCTCGCTACCCATGGTGACTTTTAAGATTATGGCCGCCATCCATTGGGAAGCGCTGCGGCTCTGGATCAAAGGCGCGCGGCTGGTGCCGCGTCCAAAAACTTCGGTCACAAATACCGGCTTGGCGAGCGGACAAAACCGCGATTATACTCAGCCGGTATTGTCAGCGCACGGATCGGATTCTGCAGCGCACAAAGGCGCTCTGGTTCGATAGGAATGGGCTGCAGCCAACTCCTTTAGTCCATGTACAACTCGTACACAGAGCCACGCATTCGATGGATCTGCTTATGTCTGACCTGATCGTACTCACCCCCGAAAATGTCGAGACGAAGCTGTCCGACCTGCCCCGCATTGTGCGTCTGGCGTTCGGCTTCGGCTCGCGACTGCGCCGCGGCATGCTCGATGTCACGCTGCCCGATGGCCGCCAGGTTCGGCTCGGCGGAGTCGAGCCCGGGCCGTCCGCGGCCATGACGATCTACGGCTACGGCTTTGCCTCGCGGCTGCTCAACGGCGGCGACATCGGCATTGCCGAAGCCTATTTGCACGGCGAATGGGACACGCCGGACCTGACCCAGTTCCTGTATCTGTTCTGCGTCAATCACGACCTGATCCAGATCATGCTCGGCGACAATCCGATGATGCGCTTCGTGCAGATCGTCCGGCACTGGTTCAATCGCAACACCAGGCGGCAGGCGAAGAAGAACATCTACGCGCATTACGACATCGGCAACGCGTTCTACTCGGCGTGGCTCGATCCGAGCATGACCTACTCGTCGGCGATCTTCGAGGATGGCACCCAGGATCTCACCGCGGCGCAGAACAACAAATATCGCCGCCTCGCCGAAGCGATCGACCTGCAGCCCGGCCAGAAGGTCCTGGAGATCGGTTGCGGCTGGGGCGGCTTTGCGGAATATGCCGCGAAGAATTACGGCGCCCATGTCATCGGCCTGACCATCAGCAAGGAGCAGCGCGATTTCGCCCAGAAGCGGATTCAGGATGCGGGGCTCTGCGATCAGGTCGAGATCAAATTCCAGGACTATCGCGATGAGCGCGGGCAATATGATCGCATCGCCTCGATCGAGATGATCGAGGCCGTCGGCGAACAATTCTGGCCGCAGTATTTCTCACAATTGCGCGACCGGCTGCTGCCGGGTGGGCTCGTCGGCATCCAGGCCATCACCATTCAGGACAAGTTCTTCCAGACCTATCGCCGCGAGGTCGACTTCATCCAGCGCTACGTCTTCCCCGGCGGCATGCTGCCGTCGCCGGAAATCCTGAAATCGCTTGGCGACAAGTTCGGCGTTCCGGTTATCCGCGAGCGCATCTTCGGGCAAGATTATGCCAAGACGCTGGCCACCTGGAGAGATAATTTCCGCGCGGCGTGGCCGAGCCTGACGCCGCTCGGCTTCGACGACCGGTTCCGGCGACTGTGGGAATATTATCTGGCCTATTGCGAGGCCGGATTCCTGTCGGGGAATATCGACGTTCGTCAGGTGGTGTTCGCTAAAGCGAAGTAATCCGCCGATCGGTTGCCGTCTTTTGCGTCCCTTGTGTGCCTCCCGACCCTCCACTAGGGTCGCGGCCTGTTTGGCACCCATATCGTCAAGAATTATGGCAAGAATTTCCGTATCATGAACATTAACAAAGACGTCGTCGAGGCGATCGGCAACACGCCGCTGATCCGATTGAAACGCGCCTCGGAACTCACCGGCTGCAATATCCTCGGCAAGGCCGAATTCATGAATCCCGGCGGGTCGGTGAAGGACCGCGCGGCGCTGTTCATCATTCGCGATGCCATGGCGCGCGGCACGCTGCGCCCGGGCGGCGCCGTGGTCGAAGGTACGGCGGGCAATACCGGCATCGGCCTGGCGCTGGTCGCCAACGCGCTGGGATTCCGCACCGTCATCGTGATCCCGGAAACCCAGAGCCAGGAAAAGAAGGACATGCTGCGGCTGTGCGGCGCCGAACTCATGGAAGTACCGGCGCTGCCGTTCTCCAATCCGAACAATTATCAGCACGTCGGCAAACGGCTCGCCGACCAGTTGCGCAAGAGCGAGCCCAACGGCGTGCTGTTCGCGGACCAGTGGAACAATCTGGACAATCCGAAGGCACATTACGAGTCGACCGGCCCGGAAATTTGGAATCAGACCAACGGCAAAGTCGATGGCTTCATCTGCTCGGTCGGATCGGGTGGAACGCTGGTGGGTACCGGGACCTTCCTGAAGGAAAAGAACAAGAACATCG
>JAQGKA010000429.1 GCA_028290355.1 Tardiphaga sp.
GTGTTTCCCGCCGCTTTGCATCAAATTGCAACGGTTTGCATTAGGATGTGTTTCAGCTTTCCGAACGCACGGACGTCGCGGGCTTCGCTATTCCGGCAAGCCGGCGGTGATGTTTCGACGGAAGGCGTGAGAGCGGTCGGTTTGATGAGCAGGTTGTGGTCACTCGGTGCCGTCGTCACGACCGCTGCTTTGTTGCTGGGCTGTGCCTCGGTGCACAACATTCCCCTCAACGTGCCGCTCGGCGGCCAGGGTGTCGTCGATAATCTCACCGTCAACTTCCAGGATCCCGCGGCACTCGACGATCTCCTCATCGGGTTATCGTTTTCCGGTGGTGGCACCCGCGCGGCGGCGTTCTCGTTCGGCGTTCTCGAAGAAATGGGCCAGATCAGGATGCGCGGCGCGTCCGACACCATGCTCGAACGCATCGATTTCCTGTCGGGGGTATCCGGCGGTTCGGTCACGGCTGCCTATTTCGGCCTGAAGAAACGCGCCGCGCTGGCGGATTTTCGCGAGCGGTTTCTGCTGAAGAATGCCGAGGAGGGGCTCACGACGACCTTGTCGCTGGGCACCATCGGCCGCGCCTTCTCCGGCGGCATCAACGACTCCACCGCCTTCACCAAATGGCTCGATGCCAACTTGTTCGACAACGTGACCTTTGGCCAATTCCGCGATGTCGGTTCGCCGCGGGTCTGGATCAACGCCTCCGACATCTACAACCACGTCCCGTTCGTGTTCGATGCCAACGCCTTCACCGCAATCTGCAGCGATCTCAGCAAGTATCCGCTGTCGAGCGCGGTGGCGGCGTCGGCCGCGGTGCCGATCGCCTTTGCTCCGGCGGTGGTGCAGGCGTTTCCCGGCACCTGCAAAGACCCGCTGCCGCCCTGGATTGCGAAGGCGGCGGCGAATCGCAATGCCTCGCCGATGCTGAGTTCTTACGCCAAGGCGATCATGCGTTATCGCGAGGGCGCGGTGCCCTATATCAAGCTGATGGATGGCGGCCTGGTCGACAATTACGGCATCTCCGCCCTGACCATCGCGCGGGAATCCTCCGACACCGCCTATGGGCCGATAACGCCGCAGCAGGCCGTCAGGCTGCGCCGCGCGATGTTCCTGGTGGTGGATTCCAAGGCTGGCCTCTCCGGCGATTGGATCAATACCGTGGAGGGGCCGAGCGGCGTCGAAATGCTCAAGGCCGCGGTGGACACCACCATCGACGCCAGCGTCGGCTCGAGCTACTCCGCCTTCGATCGCACCACCAAGGACTGGCAGAGCTCGCTGATTAAATGGCGCTGCGGGCTGTCGGCGGCTGAGCGCGCCCGTTACGGCGCGCGACCCGGCTGGCGGTGCGATGATCTGCAGTTCTTCATCGGCCGGCTCGGCTTCGATCAGCTCGATCCGCAACGCGCCGCCGTGCTGGAAGCCGTCCCGACCCGATTCCAGTTGCCGCAGCAGCAGGTCGATGACGTGATCGCCGCCGGCCGCGACACGCTGCGCGCCAGCACGGTGTTCCGGGCATTCGCCGCGGGGCTGTGAGGGGCGGCTCGAATGCTGTGTGAGCGACGCCGGAAAACGCCGCGGGGGGTTTTCCCGCGTCCGTCATCGGAGTAAAAGCCGCCCATGAACGCACCAGTCAAACCGTCGAAACTCATCAAGGGCGCCACTGGCGATTGGGAAATCGTGATCGGGCTGGAGATCCATGCCCAGGTCACTTCCAACGCAAAACTGTTCTCCGGCGCTTCCACGGAATTCGGTGGCGAGCCCAATACCCACGTCTCGCTGGTCGATGCGGCGATGCCGGGCATGCTGCCTGTGATCAACGAGGTATGCGTCAGCCAGGCGGTGCGCACCGGCCTCGGGCTGAAGGCGCAGATCAACCGGCGCTCGACCTTCGATCGCAAGAACTACTTCTATCCGGACCTGCCGCAGGGCTACCAGATCAGCCAGTACAAGTCGCCGATCGTCGGCGAGGGCGAGGTGATCGTCGAACTGTCTGATGGCGACAGCATCACGGTCGGCATCGAGCGCCTGCACTTGGAGCAGGATGCCGGCAAGCTGCTGCACGACCAGAGCCCGACCATGTCGTTCGTCGATCTCAACCGTTCCGGCGTGGCGCTGATGGAGATCGTCTCCAAGCCCGACATGCGCTCCGCCGAGCAGGCACAGGCCTATGTGAGCAAGCTGCGCACCATCCTGCGCTATCTCGGTACCTGCGACGGCGACATGGAGAAGGGCAGCCTGCGCGCCGACGTCAACGTCTCCGTCCGCAAGCCCGGCGGCCCGCTCGGCACCCGCTGCGAGATCAAGAACGTCAACTCGATCCGTTTCATCGGCCAAGCCATCGACTACGAAGCGCGGCGCCAGATCGGCATCCTCGAGGACGGCGGTTCGATCGACCAGGAGACCCGGCTCTACGACCCCGGTAAGGGCGAGACCCGCTCGATGCGCTCCAAGGAAGAGGCGCATGACTATCGCTATTTCCCGGATCCCGATCTGCTGCCGCTGGAATTCAGCGAAGCTTATGTCGCCAAGCTGAAGGCCGAGCTGCCGGAACTGCCGGACGAGAAGAAGGCGCGATTCATCGGGGACTTCGGCCTGACGCCCTATGATGCCGGCGTGCTGGTGAGCGAGCGCGAGAGCGCCGACTTCTTCGAGGCGGTGCTGGCGGGCCTTGCCGACAAGCTGCGCGACGGCAAGCTCGCCGCCAACTGGGTGATCAACGAGTTGTTCGGCCGGCTCAACAAGGAAGGCCACGGCATCACGTCATCCCCGGTGTCGGCGCCCCAGATCGCGGCCATTGTCGATCTGATCGGCGAGGAAGTGATCTCCGGCAAGATCGCCAAGGACCTGTTCGAGATCGTCTGGACCGAAGGCGGCGACCCGCGTGAGCTTGTCGAAGCGCGGGGCATGAAGCAGGTCACCGATCTGGGTGCGATCGAGAAGGTGGTCGACGACATCATCGCCGCCAATCCTGACAAGGTCGCGCAGGCCCAGGCCAAGCCGGCCTTGATGGGCTGGTTCGTCGGCCAGGTGATGAAATCATCTGGCGGCAAGGCCAATCCGAAGTCGGTCAACGACCTACTGAAGAGCAAGCTCGGCATCTGACCGTCGCCTGAAGCGACGCGGGCGCCGCGCGCGGGGCGTCGTTTCGGTTCGCACAGACGCCGACCGGACATCGCCAACGCGCGGCGATGCATGGCGAAGCCGAAAACGGATTGCGAATCACCGGTCGGGAATTCGGCCAAAAATCGGGTTGTGGCGAGCGCAGATAAGGCGCTAACGCGATTTCCCTGAAAATTTTTTTATTGCCAAAAATCCCGACTCAGAGTCCGTGACGCGCGTTTTCGGCCGGTCGTCGCGACTCAACGGCATCGGGAGTTTGTGTAGTTAGATGATATCATGAATGACGAATATATGTGCAGCACAGGCATTTCCTGCAATCTTGACAATCGCCGATGTAGAGTTTTCGCACACTATTCGCATCGGCTTGACGGTGCCTTTGCGAGTTGTCGTTGAGCGCGTAGGGCGCGCGGCGACTTTACGTCATCAACACTTCCTTAAGCGAGACGCTGTTTTTTCTAATGTGTTGGTGTATTCGGGATGTAGTGCATTTCGATTCCCGAGTGCACGCAGCGATTAAGCCATCTCAACACTATTCGGAGGGCAACATGGCCAAGAAAGCTAAGAAGGCGAAGAAGGCAACGAAGAGCGCAGTGAAGAAGACTGCCAAGAAGACGAAGAAGGTTGCCAAGAAGAAGAAGTAACTTCTTCTTCTGAAAAGATTGCCGGTGGTTTGATGCCGGCGACGTCACAAGAGCCTCGACGACGGTTTGCTTCTCGAAGCGGATTTTGAAAGCGAAGGCTCTGGTCGACGAAGAGGGTGTCGGCGAGACATCAGGTCAACGGCTGGACCGTCATTCAGGGCAGGGCTTGCTCTTCCCGCGAACCGGTCCAGCAAAGAACGCAGTACTCGTTATTGGTGTTCTTTATTCGGTGCGGATCTTTGGTCCGCTGTTTCATCGGCGGTCTCCGCCACATGAGATATGATCCTGACGTGTTGCCGACGCCCTCGTCTTCCCGCCGG
>JAQGKA010000431.1 GCA_028290355.1 Tardiphaga sp.
TGAAGATCACGACCTGCAGGATCGAGGGGCCGATGGCGCCGAGATACATGTCGCCGACCGAGCGGCCGAGCTGGTCGGCGAGCACGATCAGCACCAGCGACGGCGGAATCAGCTGCGTGATGGTGCCGGATGCCGCGATGACGCCGGTCGCCAGCCGCATGTCGTAGCCGTAACGGATCATGATCGGCAGCGAAATCACGCCCATCGCGATCACCGAAGCAGCAACCGTTCCGGTGATGGCTCCGAGCACCGCGCCGACGATGATCACGGCATAGGCGAGACCGCCCGGGACCTTGCCGAACAGCTGGCCGGTACCCTCCAGCAAATCCTCGGCGAGGCCGCAGCGCTCCAGGATCGCGCCCATGAAGGTGAAGAACGGAATCGACAGCAGCAGGTCGTTGGAGATGGTGCCGTAGAAGCGGAACGGCAGGGCCTGCAGGAACGACGGATCGAAGTGGCCGGTCAGGATGCCGACGATGCCGAAGAACAGGCCTACCGCGGCGAGCGAAAAGGCCACCGGGAATCCGATCAACATGAACAGGATCATGGTGCCGAACATCAGCGGGGGCATTACGCCAAAGGAAAACATCGGTCAGTCCTGACTGGTAAAGTTAGCCGGCTATTGCAGCGGCGCTTCGTAATGGGTGTCGATCTTGACGAGACCTGCGAGGCCCGCGATCCGCTTGGCAAGTTCAGCCAATCCCTGCAGCAGCAGCAGCAAAAATCCCAGCGGCAGGATGCCTTTGGCGGGCCACAGGATCAGGCCACCGGCGTTGCTGGAGCTTTCCTGGAGGCGCCAGGAATTCAGGAAAAATGGCGTGGTCAAATACAGCAGATAGATCATCGCTGGCAGCAAGAAAAAGATGATCCCAATGATGTCGATCCACAGCCGGGTGCGGTCGGAGACCGCCGAGTAGACCAGGTCGACGCGGACGTGTTCGTTAAGGCGCAGCGTCTGCGCGGCGCCGAGGAAAACGATACCGGCGAACATATACCACTGGATCTCGAGCCAGCCGTTGGATGAGTAGTTGAACAGGTAGCGGATCGTGGCGTTGCCGGCGCTGATGACGCAGGCGAGCAGAACCAGCCATTTGGCGACGAAGCCAAAGATATCGCTCAGGCCGTCAATCGCGCGCGTGATTTTGAGTACGTCCACCGCTCTCCCCTCGAACCCGTCCCTGCACCCGTCGACTTCTGCTTTCTCACTGAGAAAAGACAGCTTTTTGCTGCGACGACGTGATGCGGCGGCACCATTTCAGCGCGCCAAGCCGCCGTCAATTAGTAATTTGACAGTTTGACGCAGGGATTTGGTCGAGGGGTGCCGCGGGCTGTTTGCCCGTACGCGCGCCGGCCTAGCCGCCGGTAACGCTCATGTGGCGGCTGACGCTGGGCCGGTTGTGGCGGCGGTCGATGATGAAATCGTGGCCCTTCGGCTTCAGGCCGATGGCGCGGTCGATCGCCTGGCTGAGCAGGGTGTCATCGGGGGAGGCGCGCAATGGCTTGCGCAAATCCGAAGCATCTTCATGGCCAAGACAGGTGTGAATCGTACCGGTGCAGGTGATGCGGACGCGGTTGCATGATTCGCAGAAATTATGCGTCATCGGCGTGATGAAGCCGAGCTTGCCGCCGGTCTCGGCGATGCGGACATAGCGCGCAGGACCGCCGGTGTCGTCAGGCAGGTCGGTGAGCGTGAACTGGGTCGCCAGCCGCGCGCGCAGCAGCGACAGCGGCACGTATTGATCGATGCGGCCTTCGCCGATGTCGCCCATCGGCATCACCTCGATCAGCGTCAGCGCCATGCCCTTGCCGTGCACCCACTGCATCAGCGCCGGAATCTCGTCCTCGTTCATGTTCTTCAGCGCGACGGCGTTGATCTTCACGGCAAGCCCCGCAGCGCGGGCGGCCTCGATACCGGCCAGCACCTTGTCGAGATCGCCCCAGCGGGTGATGGCGCGGAATTTCGCGGCGTCGAGCGTATCCATCGAGACGTTGATGCGGCGAACGCCGCAATCCGCCAGCTCCTGGGCATACTTCGACAGCAGCGAACCGTTGGTGGTCAGCGTCAGCTCACGCAGCGCGCCGGTCTTGAGATGGCGCGACAGCGAACGAACCAGCGACATCACATTGCGACGGACCAAGGGTTCGCCGCCGGTGAGTCGCAATTTCGTGACGCCCTTGGCGATGAAGGTCGAGCAGAGGCGGTCAAGTTCTTCCAGCGTCAGCAGGTCGGCCTTGGGCAGGAAGGTCATGTCTTCCGACATGCAATAGAAGCAGCGCAGATCGCAGCGATCGGTCACCGATACCCGCAGGTAGTTGATCGTCCGGCCGAACGGGTCAGTCATGGCAGAGGAAGCCAAAGCGGGACTCAACTCGGATACGGTCATTCAAAACGCCTTCGCTGCGACAACACCGTGATAGCGCGCGGCAACGGCTGCCGCGTTCACAATGTAGTCACGCAGCGCCACCGGCACAATCGTGCCGGCGGGTTGCGGCCATCGTATTTAGCGGGTCGGAGCCGGGAACGGCGTTGTTGCCGCCGCAGCGGGGGCTGCTGCATCGGCCGGTGCTGCGGCAGCACGCTTCTTCACCATTTTGCGGGCGCCGCGCCGCGGCGGCGTCATCGGCTGCAGTTCCGCGACCACCGGGTTGGGATCGATCACGGTCGTCGCGGGAGTTGTGAAATCGCCGGGGTTCCGCGTCACCGAAACCGGCACCGTCAGCGGCTGGTACTTCGCCAGCGTATAGGTCACGCTGAAACCACCTTCGGTGGCGACGGGAAGCGAGCAGGGCGTCTTGCAGCTCGGACCGAACGAGGTGCGGGCTTCCGCGCCGGGGGGCACCGAATCGAGCTGCACGGTGACCGGCGTCGGGGCCGATTTGAATGAATCCAGGGAAAACGAAGCGCAGCCAGCCAAGCTCAAGCCTGCCGCCGCCAACAACACGATTACTCGAAGCATGGTGTGTCCGTCACTTTTCGCGGCTAGCCGCAGTCCCCGGCGCGACCATAGAAGTCCAGTCAATTTGACGCAACTGTCCGGGCGGCCATAGTTAATTGATGGTTAATGTCGCTGCGCACAGTATCTAAAGAATCCATTAAATCAATACTTTAGGCTTTGTTTTTGGCCAGCAAGCGATCGACTGCGGCCGGCAGGTCGCGGAAATGGCCGATCAGCAGGTCGGGCTTGAGGTCGGCAATCGGGACTTCGGTGTAGCCGAATTCGACGCCGATCACCGGTACCCCGGCACGTCGCGCCACGCCGATATCCGGGCCGGCGTCGCCGACCATGACGACCGCGGACATCTGCCCGCCGGCCCGGGCGACGGTCTGCTGCAGGATGACGGGATCCGGCTTCGATACCCCAAAGGTGTCGGCGCCGCAGACCGCCTGGAAGCGCGGGGTCAGCCCGAGCTGGTCGAGCAGCAGCTTCGACAGCCATTCCAGCTTGTTGGTGCAGACTGCGAAGCGGTGGCCGCGGGCAGCCATATCGTCCAGCGCCTCAATGAGGCCATCGAACGGGCGGGAGGCGTCGGCGATATGCTTGGCGTAATGGTCGATGAAGTCGGTGGTCAGGCGGGTAATGTCCGCCATGCTCATCTCGCGGCCTTCCAGCTCCAGCCCGCGCTCGATCAGGCGTCGCGCGCCCTGGCCGATCATGGTGCGGGCCGACTGCAGCGGCACCGGCGGCAGGCCCTCGCGGTTCAGCACCCAGTTCAGCGCGCTGATCAGGTCGGGGGCGGTATCGACCAGCGTACCGTCGAGATCGAATACAACGAGGGGGAAATGGGTCATGGGAGGATCGCTACCGGCCTCCCGGCCAAGGTGCAAGTGGGGACGACTGTTTGGCGCAGGCCAGCCACGTCGGGGAAAGCCGCCGATGACCCTGTTCCTCTCCGGCAAACGTCGCTAGATATGCCGTCGTTGCCCGCCCGCGGGACCGATCGAAAATTCAAGGACCTCGGCCGTCATGATCATGGATGAACTGAAACGCCAGGCGGCCGCGCAGGCTCTGGAACACGTCCGCGACGGCATGAAGCTCGGGCTCGGCACGGGATCGACAGCGAAGCATTTCGTTGAATTGCTCGGCGAGCGCGTCAAGGGCGGCCTGAAGGTCATTGGTGTGCCGACCTCGGAAGCGACGCGGGCCGACGCCGCGCGCTGCGGTGTTCCCCTGA
>JAQGKA010000467.1 GCA_028290355.1 Tardiphaga sp.
CATGGCGTTTACTGACGACGGGATCGACAACCTCCTTGAGATCATCAGGATGCACAAAGACCGCATCATGCTAAGCCGCTCGGACGACGAGAAGTAGGCCGCCTGCGGCCTACGCCGGATGGATACATGAAGGCCTTAGGTAGCCCCAAAGATGTCGGCGCCATATGTTAGGAAGGACCCGCAAGGTGAGTCAGCGCCGAAGGCGCCTAACCCACCCGATGTCCTTAAGATACCCGAGAAATCGCGCCCACAACTTTCTCGGGATGGGCTGAGCGCCTTGCAGATGTGGCGTGTCTTCACCGTAAGGCACCTTGACCCAAACGGCACCTTCATCGGTTTTCCATGGAAACATACCGAATGCCCACAGCAATCGTTCAGCATGACGGTTGAGCAAGAAGAACTCTTCTATGGACGACCACTGACCCCGACGATCCCAAATCGTTGCCAGATCGCCATGAAATAAATCAATCCAAGCCCGTAGACCTGCTTTTTCAAAGCTAGCTTCTAGCTGCTCGTCCTCAAACGCCGCTCTTTGAATGCCGTCGCAGTGTCCCAGTAGATGACCGATGTGGTTGAGCAAAGCCGTAACTGCGGGAAGAGTAACGCCCATCAGCTTGTCCATGTTTCCATCAAAGCGATAGGCCAGCCGCGCTACCGGTATGGCTGTCAGCGCATGTTGAAGCGCTGCGAGAGTCAGTTCGCGATAGGCGAACTCGGAATTGGGATCAAAAATCGCACTAGCCCGCGCGGCGAAATAACCACTCCATGCCGAGTCGACGCACGGATATAGGAAAGCCTGATAGCTATTTTCAAGGCGACTCATAAAGAAACCAGGAAGTGCCTCATCCAGTAACTGAACACAAGCAACATGAGCCAATTGCGATATGATCATATGCAGCGCAATTTGTTGCGCTTCATTGTCCTCCGAAACGAGCCCGTTCGCGATCCACATTCGCGCGACGACACGGCTTTTTACGACGCCATTACGAAACACGATTGGCGTCATCGCAACGCCCACCCCATAGTCGTTTTTGGTCGGCTTTAAGGTGCCGTTTGTTTCAAAGCCGCGATCCAGGTCACGTAAGGCCGCCTCGTAATCCTCAGCAAATGTAAAGCCGTCCAAACGATCAAGCGACATCATCGGGCTCAGCTCTCTTACGATACCGTCGAGGACGGCTGCGATCCGTTTTGCGGTAGCTTCGTCAGCTATTCCCTGAAAAGAGACTCGGTAATTCAGTGCTGCCGGCACTATCGCAGCCGGTTCCTCTTGAACCCCGGCGTAATGTGCAACTTCGGGCGCAAGTGTGGTCGTTGGAAAGTTGTATTCGGTTTTGAAGCCTTCAAACGATTGTCTGATGGCCTCTTCGATAGAGAGTTGTGAGCGGCTTCCAAGCAGTGTGGTCAGTTCAGCGCGGTCGGAGCCGTTTCGATTGCTCACGATAAAATCATGACTACAAGCCGCGGCATCGTAATTGAAACGTTCTAGAGCTGGGCTTGTATCAGGCTTGCGTGATCCGACCAGCATCTTCTCTGGCGTCAGCGGCATAAGCACATAATCAAGCTTATCAAGATCGTTCATAATAAGTGGTTGGGGTTGGCTCTCGCCTTCGATTCCTAGCGCTACGCAATCAGGAAGAACCAATCCGCCTTCGGGGGCTCCACGAACGGTCCAGTGAAACTTGCCGAGCGCTGCTGTCCTTGCATCGGGGACCAGCCCTGCCGATAGCGCTTTATTCTGACCCGTGCGCATAAACGAAGGCGCCTCGATGGAAAATTGAGTTAACGCGATCTGCATCAAAGGCAGGCTATTGGTCACGAACCGGTTGAAGTTTTCCTTCATGGCCATAAAGCTAATTTTGTGTAGCACTTCGCGCGGCAAACCCGTGGCCGCAAAGCGGGGGTCGCTTGCTAACTGTTCATCGACCCGCGCTGTCATGGCTTGAGAAAACGTCTTTCCGTCAATTCCGAACAAGGTCCGAATGTTTTGATCGTTGCAAAAGAGATCAGTGGCTTGTTCGACCAACAGGCGTATGCCTCCGCTAAAGCTGTTTCTCAGGTGTGCATTTCGTATTGTTAGGTGTGCTATAACTTCCGCAGCAATTGCTGCGTCGGCAGAGGCGCCGACTGGGACGCTACGCAGGGATGAAATCTGGTTCGTAAAACCATTTTCGTAGTCTGTAATCAGGTCATCGAGAGTCTTGGTGCCGTCGGTCGAGAGTTCTGAGTAGAAGTGTCGTTCCGCCGCCACATCGTCGGTCGGCGCTTTAAATTGATTTCGTTTTGAGAAGACCCACACTTGGGTCTTTTTGCCCTTGCTGGGTGTTTCGAATGCCCGCAGGACCGACTGCGGTATGTGATGTTGTTTCCTACCCGACATAGATTGCTTTCGTGTCTGTCCAGCACCGGCATAAGACACCAATCAATCAGAGGTAGCTATAATGCGTTTCGTCTTCCCCGCGTGGCGTCCACAAAAATCCGGGGCACGTCGGCTGCGCCGATTGGGCTCTATCCAGTGCGTAGGGCGCAATAGCGAAGCGTATTGCGCCGCCTGACCAGGTCGCAGATTGGCGGATTAGCGCCTAAGGCGCGCCACCCGTCGGGCTATTGTCCGTTGCGATTCACCGTGGGCTCAGCGCTGGCCCAGTTGCGCGATGGCCAAGTAGGTGTCTTCCGTGAAGCCGGTGCTGGATCCCTGCAGGATGGTGAGCGCCGATGAGGAGCTCTGGCTGTTCTTCAGGTCATACATCACGGAGAAGCGGCTCAGCAGCTTGCCAAGCTTCGCCGGGTCCGTGAGATCCTTCAGGTCGAGATATTTTTCCACGATCTTGGCCTGCTGGTCGACCGGCTGGGCGCTGAACATGTCGGGCAGATTGTAGGTGGTCCGGAACACCTCGGAGAGCGCCTTGTCGGCCAGGATGTCGTAGGCGGAGGTGATGTCGCCGGCCTTGCGCTGGAAATACAGCGCCAGACGCACACCCGGATTGGCATCGCCCTGCTGCGCTTCCAGGGTCTGCTGCAGATAGTTGTTCTGCGTTGCCAGAAGCTGGTCGCGTTTCTGCGGCCCGAACGTCGCCAGACGGGCGACGTCGCCCGCGCTGTCGAAATTGAACGAGGCGGCGATCTCGGCAAAGCGGTGATCGCTCTCGGTGTTGGCGAAGCTGTTCGGGTCGCCCGGATCCGAGCTGAAGATCTTCTTGAGATAGTCGGTGCTGACCTTCTCGGGCTGCAGGCCCTTGGCCACCAGAACGATATCGACCATGCGCTTGTTGGCGAGCAGTTCGGAAACGCTGCCGATCTGCGCGATCGTATCCCGGTAGTACACCGCATCCTTCTCGGCCGCGGCGCGCAGCGCGGGGACTTCCTTTTCGCTGGCAAATTTCGTTTTGGCAACGATGTAGTTCCTGGCCGTCTGGATCACCTCGGCCTGGTCCTGGGCCACCAGCGGCGTCATCAGGTTGCCCTTGGCATCGAAGTTGAAAGCACGGGCCAGCTGCACGTAGCGGTCGTCCTTGAGCGTATAGACGTAGCTCTTCGGGTCGCTCGGGTCGCTCTTCAGCACGGCCTTGATCATGGCCGGGGAGACCTTGTCGGGATCGAGGCCGACGGATTTCAGCGCGTAGTTATAGGCATTCGGCGTCGATACGAAGGCGTCGACCGACTTCACGCCGGTAATGCTGGCCCTGAACAGTCTGGCCAGCAGCGCCTCGTTGTCGTCGTCCGCCGCGAGATAGGTGGCGCCCTGGCTGTTGACGAAGCGATCGTTGGTGCTGGTGCGGTTGGCATCGGTCTGCGCGGCCGTGCCGGGCGGCAGCGTGCCGTCGGGCGAGAACTGGAAGGCCCGGGCGAGATCGAGATACTTGCCGATCTCGGTGATGGCGTTGTTGTAGCTGATGATATTGCCGGCGTTATACCCCACAAGGCGGTTTTCCATCGCGATCTTGGCTCTGAGATCGCTCATATTGGCGCCGGGTTGCGATAGTTGCGCCCTGTAGCTGTCGATCTTTGCGCCGGAGTCGGCGACAGCCGCCCGAGCCTTGTCGATCTTGTCGTTGATGCCGCCCAGCTGCGACACCCAGACCGTGTTGACGTAGCTGTTGGGGTCGGCGGGATCGCTGCTCATGACGTTCTTGATGGTGTCGCGCGACCACTGGCTGTCGTCGATGCCGAACGCCGAAAACACATAGCTGCGCAGCTGGTCGTTGTTGAGCAGGTCGTCGACGCTTTTGCCGCCGCCGATGGCCAGATTGTAGATGCGCGAGGCGTCGTCCACGGCCTCGACCTGGCGCTTCACGCTGGCGGTATACAGGCCGATCATCTCGTCGGTCTGGCTGCCGGATTGCGCCACGGAGGTGTCGGCAGCGTTGAAGGAAAACGCCGCGGCGAAGTCGCGATAGCGCTTGTCGCTCAGCCGGTTGGCGAAGCTGCTGGCGTCGGTGAGGTCGCTCTCCAGCACCTTCTTCATGAAGGCCTTGGCGTAGGCCATGTCCTCCAGCCCGTAGGCCTTCATGGCATACTGATACAGACGGTAGTCGCCGAGCAGGTCGTCGGCGGTCTTCACCTTGCCGATGTTGTCCTTGTAGTAGGCGGCGTCTCGGGCCACGTCGGACTGCTGGGCCACGCGCGTCATCGACAGCCCGAGATTGCGCACGACGGAGTTGTAATTGAGATAGGTCGACACCATGGGAACGTTCTCTCGGCCGGTTGCCCCATGGTGCCCGCTCTGGGTTGCGTGAAGCTGGACAGATTCGGGGGGGGGGGGACAACCCGACGGCCCTGAATTGGAAACGATGAGTTTCCGCAGCGCCTCTGTTCTCCCTGCCATTCAGGCCTAGATAGGGGACACCGAACGCCTCCCGCGAGCACCCCATCCCATGAAAAACATCGGCTTCCTCTCCTTCGGCCACTGGACCCCGCAGCCTTCGTCGCAGGTGCGGACGGCGTCCGACGCGCTGCTGCAATCGATCGATCTGGCCGTCGCGGCCGAGGAGCTCGGCGCCGACGGGGCCTATTTCCGGGCGCATCATTTCGCCCGCCAGCTGGCCTCGCCGTTTCCGCTGCTCGCGGCGGTCGGAGCAAAGACCAAGCGCATCGAGATCGGCACCGCGGTGATCGACATGCGCTACGAAAACCCGCTCTACATGGCGGAGGACGCCGGCTCCGCCGACCTCATTTCCGGCGGCCGCCTGCAGCTCGGCATCTCCAGAGGCTCGCCCGAGCTGGTGATCGACGGCTTTCGCTACTTCGGTTACGTGCCGCCCGAGGGCATGACCGACGCCGACATGGCGCGGCGCCACACCGAGGTGTTTCTCGATGTGATCAGAGGCGAGGGCTTCGCCAAGCCGAATCCGAACCCGATGTTTCCGAACCCGTCCGGCCTGCTGCGCCTCGAGCCGCATTCGGAGGGCCTGCGCGAGCGCATCTGGTGGGGCGCCAGCACCAACGCCACCGCGGAGTGGGCGGCGAAGCTCGGCATGAACCTGCAGAGCTCGACGCTGAAGATCGACGAATCGGGAAAACCGTTTCACGTCCAGCAGGCCGAGCAGATCCGGCTCTACAAAGCGGCATGGACGGCGGCCGGGCACACGCGCACGCCGCGGGTGTCGGTCAGCCGCAGCATCGTCGCGCTGATGAATGACCAGGACCGGATGTATTTCGGCCGCGAGGGCGGCGACAAGGACCAGGTCGGCTTCCTCGGCGGCAACGAGCGCGCCATCTTCGGCCGCAGTTTTGCGGCGGAGCCGGACGTGCTGATCGAGCAGCTGAAGGACGACGAAGGCATTGCCGAGGCGGATACGCTGTTGCTGACGGTGCCCAATCAGCTCGGCGTCGACTACAACGCCCATGTCATCGAGGCGATCCTGAAGCACGTCGCGCCGGGATTGGGGTGGCGATAGGCCTTAACACTGTCATTCCGGGGCGTGCGCGCATCTTAGCGCGCGCGAACCCGGAATCCCGATGTGTTCATCACCTTAGTATTCCGGGCGGCGGAGAGGTGGCCTTCATCTCGGGATTCCGGGTTCGCGCCGCGTCGCCTGCGGCGCCGCGTCCCGCCCCGGAATGACGAGGTGTGACGGCGAGGGCGCTTGCGCCTACCGCCGCAGCGCCGGGTGATCCTCCGGCGGCGTGTGCGCGTCGATCATGAGCAAGCGCGGGCTGCGGCGTGCGGTCTATATCGACGTCGCCGCGGCGCATCTCCTTGAGCGCGGCGCGGATCGCCTCATCGCGCGTGAGCGTTTGCGCGCCGGTGCGCGTCTCCTCAGCGAAGCGGCGCGGGGCGACGCGCTGAGATGTTCGTGCGCTTGTCCTACTGGCCGTCGAAACCAACCTTCCTGATCAGCGCAATCGCCGCCTTCTGGCTGGCCGCAATCTGATCGATCGGCAACGCATCGATCTCGAACGATCCGAGTGCTGCAACGATGGGATCGCGCCCGGCCTCTGCGGTGACGGGATATTCGAGCTCTGCGGCGGCATAGAGTTTCTGCGCCGCCGGTGTCAGCAGGAATTCTAGAAACTTTTGCGCCGCTGCCCGATGCGGCGCATTCTTCGCCAATGCCGCGCCCGTGAGATTCACATGGGCGCCGCCGGCCTTGAACGCCGTCGGCACGGCTTTCACCTGGCGTGCCCACTCCACCCATTCCGGCCCCTCGCGGCCGTCGCGCAACTGCGCCAGCGCCACGGTGTTGGCGATGCCGATCTCGCAAGTGCCCTGCGTGATCTCCCGGATCACGTCGTTGTCCTTGCCCTCGGGCGGATGGGCCAGATTGGCCTTGATGCCCTTCAGCCACGACTCGGTCGCGTCGGCGCCATGGTGCAGCAGATACGCTGCAATCAGCGCGACATTGTTTTGATGGAGCGGCGAGCGCATGCACAACTTGCCCCGCCAGCGGGGATCGGCGAGGTCCTCGTAGCGGATTGTGCCCAGCGTCGCGTCGGCGCGCGTCACCACCACCCGTGGCCGAACCGACAGGCCGATCCATTGTGCACCACGCAGCGGCGACGGGATCGCCTTGTCGAGCGCTGCCGAAGCCATCGGCTGCGTGAGACCGTGCGTGACGAATTGCGAGGTCTTGTCGAGACCGATGGTCATCAGCACGTCGGCGGGGGAGGCGTCGCCTTCGGCCTTCATGTGCTTGACGAGATTATCCGCGATATGGACGAGGTTGACGTTGATGCCCGTCGCCGCGGTGAACGCGGCGATCACCGGTTCGACCAGCGGTGGCTCGCGGGTCGAATAGAGATTGATCTCCTCGGCACGGCTGGCGGCCACGCCGAAGGAAAGCAGCGACGACGCAAGCGCCAGCCCGAAAGCCCAGCCGTTGCGTCGCCGCCATGTTGGCATCACTGACCTCAGAACTTCACCGTGGCCGCCAGCGAGAACCGCCGCGCATCGCCGATCGCCACGTTCAGGTTGTTGACTGCCGAGGGATAGTAAACCTTGTTGAACAGGTTCTTGACGTTGAACTGATAGATCACCGGCAGGTTCATGTACTTCGTCTCATAGGTCGCGAACGTATCGGCGACGGCGTAGGAGGGCAGCACGAAGGTGTTGAGGGCATCGCCCGGACGATCGCCGACATAGTGACCGCCGGCGCCGACCCGCAACCGACCCGGCAGCAGCGTGCCGAAGTCATAGACCAGGTACAACGACGCGGTGTTCAAGGCGACATTCTGAAGCTGCTTGCCAAGATATACGGGATCCTCGGTTACGCGCGCGTCGGTGTAGCCATAGCTGCCGATCATGCTCCAGCTGTCGGAGAGTCTGCCGGTCACGTCGAGCTCGATGCCGCGCGAACGGACCTTGCCGGCAGCCGAGGCTTCCATGAGTTTGGTGGTGTTGTTCAGCTGTGCGACGAGAACGTTCTTCTTTTCGATGTCGTAGAATGCGAGCGTGCCGGAAATCCGCTTGTTGTCGTATTTGAGGCCAGTCTCCCATTGCGTGCCTTCCTCGGGCGCGAAACCGGAGCTGACGACGAAGCCCGCAAGGCTGGACGAGAAAGCCGCGATGGTCGAGGTCGGCTTCAGCGACTGGGTATAGCTCACATAGGTCGAGAGTTCGTCGGTGATCTTGTAGATCACGCCACCGAGCGGCAGCACCTTGTCGCCGCTGAGGTTCGTGTTCGTGATGAATGGCCGTGCCTTGCCCGCCAGCTGAGCGTAATCGATGTAGCGCACACCGCCGACGATCGAGAATTGATTGGTGAGATGCAGCGTGTCCTGGAAGAACATCCCCTGGGTGCTGAGCTTGTCGGTCTGGTCGCTGTCGGAGGCCGAGATGGTCGTGCCCGGCAGCATCGTGCCATAGACCGGATTGTAGACGTTGAACGTCCCGACCGTCTGCCGCTCCAGATCCTTGCGATAGATCACGCGATACTGCGCGTCGCCGCCGAACAGCACGTCATTTTTCAGACTGCCGAGCCAGAAGCTGCCCTGGACATAGGCGGTGCCGTAGCTGTCGGAGGTCAGCGCGCCATAGGTGCCGTCATTGCTCCGTGTCGTGACGCCCGTGACCGGGTTGACGGCCGTGTTACGCAGCTGGGCGGCATTGTAGGTCTCGACGTTGTAGCTGTAGCCCGCATAGATCTTCCAGTTCTCGTTGATCTTCTGATCGACCGAGATCTGGGTGAGGTCGGAGGTGCCCCACATGCTGTTGAAGGGTTCGTCGATGCGGCGCGTCGCCGGAATGGCGAGCGGCTTCATCGTGCGGCTATCGAGCGCGGTGCCGCGATCGAATGGCGAATAGAAATCGCGGTGCTCGTAGTTGAACTGAACCGTGGTGTTGTCGCCATACCAGGCCAGCGACGGCGCGAACAGCGTCTCGTGATGCGTGCCGAA
>JAQGKA010000494.1 GCA_028290355.1 Tardiphaga sp.
ATTACCGAACCGTCCGGCATCACGACCGGGCCTTCGGGGAAAGCGAGATCGGTGGCGAGCACGCGGATGTTGGACGGGGTGGTCATTGGGCATCCTCCTTGATTTTGTTTTTGCAGGCGGACACCAGGGCGACGCACGCGCAGCATTTTCTTGAGCGCGATGGTAGGGCATGTGCAAGCCGATTGCCAAGCCGCGCGGACGGTCCGTGCATCATGAGCGTGCACTGCACTGGCCGCAAACGCCGCTGGCGCGGCTCTTACGTTGGTGCATACTCACCATGCATTTGCGCCGATGGTTCACCGATCCGCGTGAAGACGGAAGGGAGCCGCGGTCAGGACACGTCAGGGAGGACGACCATGCGCATCCACACCAGCCTTGCAATGACTGTTACCCTCGCGACCATGCTGCTCGGCGCCACGGCCCCATCAGCCAGCGCCCAGAAGAAATATGACACCGGCGCCACCGATACCGAGATCAAGATCGGCAACATCATGCCGTACAGCGGCCCGGCCTCATCCTACGCGGTGATCGGCAAGACCGAGGCCGCGTACTTCAGGATGATCAACGAGAAGGGCGGCATCAACGGCCGCAAGATCAACTACATCAGCTATGACGACGGCTACAGCCCGCCGAAGACGGTGGAGCAGGCTCGCAAACTGGTGGAGAGCGACGAGGTGCTGTTCATCCTGAATCCGCTCGGCACGCCCGGCAACACTGCGATTCAAAAATACATGAACACCAAGAAGGTGCCGCAACTGTTCGTCTCGACAGGTGCGGCGAAGTGGGCCGACCCGAAGAACTTCCCTTGGACCATGGGCTGGCAGCCCAGCTACCAGGCCGAAGCGCGGATCTACGCCCAGTACATCATGAAAAATCATCCAGGCACAAAAGTCGGCGTGCTCTACGCGAATGACGACTTCGGCAAGGACTATCTGATCGGCCTGCACGATGGCTTCGGCGACAAGGTCAAAGACTACATCGTGAGTGAGGTGCCCTACGACACCAGCTCGCCTACGGTGGATTCGCAGATCGTGCAGATCAAGGCGGCCAATCCCGACGTCTTCCTCAACATCGCGACGCCGAAATTCGCGGCCCAGGCGATCAAGAAGGTCGGCGAGATGGGGTGGAAGCCGATCCACATCGTCACCAACGTCTCGGCATCGGTTGGTGCCGTGATGAAGCCAGCTGGCTACGCGAATTCTCAGGACGTGCTTAGCGCGGCCTACATGAAGGACCCCAAAGATCCGACATGGAAGAACGACCCCGGCATGATGGAATGGAGCGCCTTCATGGATAAATACTATCCCGAAGGCGACAAGGAGGATGGCGGCACCGTGTTCGGCTACGGCGTAGCGCAGGGCATCGCCCAGGTGCTGAAGCAATGCGATGACGACCTCACCCGTGAGAACATCATGCGGCAAGCCGCCAGTCTCAACAATGTCGAGATCGGAATCTATCTGCCGGGCACCAAGATCAAGACCAGCCCGACCGATTTCAGCCCGCTCGATCAATTGCAGATGATGCGGTTCAAGGGCGAAAGCTGGGAGCTGTTCGGGCCGCTGATGTCGGGCGAGAAGGAATCGTAATCCGGCCCAATGGTATCCCTCCCCCTTGCGGGGAGGGTCGGCCGAGCGAGGCGATGCGCAGCATCGGCGAAGTGGAGGCCGGGGTGGGGGTGCCGCGGGCTCCGGAGCTTGTGCCCCCCACCCGACCGCGCTTCGCGCGGCCACCCTCCCCGCAAGGGGGAGGGAAAAGAAAGCACGCCTCCTCGTTGCTGGCCCCCTCCCCGCAATCATGCATACTCGACGAAGACACGCCTCACGATCCCCATCAAGATGGACCGGAGCCGCGAACAACGTCAGAGGAAACGATGCTCAAGAAAATTTCTCAAGGGGCGGCTCTCGCCTTTGCCGCGTTGCTGCTCGGCGCACTCGCGACCTCTGCCCATGCGCAGAAGAAATACGATCCCGGCGCCAGCGACACCGAGATCAAGGTCGGCAACATCATGCCCTATAGCGGGCCGGCGTCGTCCTATGCCTCGATCGGAAAGTCCGAGGCCGCCTATTTCAAGATGATCAACGAGCAAGGCGGCATCAACGGTCGCAAGGTCGATTTCATTTCGCGCGACGATGGCTACAGCCCGCCGAAGACGGTCGAGCAAGCGCGCAAACTGGTCGAGAGCGACGAGGTGCTGCTGCTGTTCAACCCGCTGGGCACTGCGACCAATTCCGCGATCCAGAAATACATGAACCTGAAGAAGGTGCCGCAGCTGTTCGTCTCGTCAGGCGCCTCGAAATGGGCTGACCCGAAGAATTTCCCTTGGACCATGGGCTGGTCGCCTAGCTACCAGAACGAAGGTCGTATCTGGGCCGCGTGGATCCTGGAAAATCATCCCGACGCGAAAATTGGGATGATGTTTCAGAACGACGACATGGGCAAGGATTACACCACCGGCGTGCGCGAAGGCCTCGGCGACAAGGCCGACAAGATGATCGTGGTGCAGGCCAGCTTCGAGACCAGTTCGCCGACGGTGGATTCGCAGATCGTGCAGATCAAGGCGGCCAATCCCGACATCTTCCTCAACATCGCCTCGCCGAAATTTGCCGCACAGGCGATCAAGAAGGTCGCCGAGCTCGGCTGGAAACCGGTGCACATGCTGGTGAACGTGTCGCAGTCGGTAGCTTCGGTGATCAAGCCGGCCGGCTTCGACAACGCGCAGGGCATCATCAGCGCCGCCTACATGAAGGACCCCACCGATCCGCAGTGGAAGGACGACCCGACCATCAAGGAGTGGAACGCATTCATGGACAAATATTATCCCGAGAGCGACAAGGGTGACATCTACACGCTGTACGGTTTTGGCGTCGCCCGCACGCTGGCCCATGTGCTGCAGCAGTGCGGCGACAACCTGACCCGCGAGAACGTCATGAAGCAGGCCACCTCCCTCGACTATGAAGTCGGCATCTTCCTGCCGGGCACGCGGGTGAAAACCAGCCCGACCGACTACAGCCCGCTGCAGCAATTGCAGATGATGCGATTCAAGGGCGAGCGCTGGGAATTGTTCGGCCCGGTGCTGAGCAGCGAGAAGGAAGGGTAAGGCTTCTTCTTCCCCTCTCATGGGAGAGGGGAAGAGAGTGCCGCTACTTCGCGCTATCCTTTGCTGGCACAGCCGGCGTCGCATCCTTCTTCTGCGCCGCCTGTAATTCTTCCACCGTCTTCTGCAACCCGGCGACGACGCTCTTCAACGCCTCGATCTGCCGGTTGGCGGCGTCGAGCTTCTGCTGGTTGTCGAGGCCGAGCTTGCCGATGGTCTTCTGCAGGAAATTGACATTGCTCTGCAGGCAGCTGGTGCGGCGCTCCATGGTTTTCTCGACGGTGCAGATCTCGATGCCCGGCACGTCCTGCGCCTGAACGCCGGGGCCGCACACGAGCGCTGGCATCATACCTGCAATGGCAAACATTATACGGCCGCGCATCGATCCCTCGTCGTTTCCATGATTGCTGCGGCAGCCAAGCGGGCAGACCGCCCGGCTGTCAACCGGCGACGATGGGGAACAACGGTGCCCGGCGACGGTTGAACTGGTGGAGTATCCCGAACATGGCAACGCGTGAACGACGTCTGGCTGAATTCAATGGCCAGGGAGACCCGCCGCCCGATCAGGCGGTGGAGGTGCTGTGCGAGGATCACAGCGGCACCTATCAGCTGCCGTTTCCCTGCAAATTCGTCGAGGGCGAATGGCGCAACGCCGAATCCGGCAGCGCGGTGGAGGCAACCGTGGTCGGCTGGCGGCTGCCCCGTTTCGGCTGATGCTCCGGCGGCTTAAGTGTCTCATTATGCAACGAAAATTATCGTGGCGTTAACCCCCGGAACGCGCACAGAACGAACCGCGCCCGAATCGGCCTTTTCGATTCGCGCGAGGTTTTCCCCGGCGCATCTAGGCCGGCATTCGCCTGGCGGCACCATATGCAGCACGACGGCACGGGTGCCGCGCACCAGATCCCGACGCCACGTTAATCTTTGACTGGCCGGCGGCTATGTCCAGAGCGGGACCGGCGGCACGGGGCACCGGGTCAGGCTGGCGCTTATTCGTACAAATACCCGACCGGCTTGCCTTCGGTACGCAGGGGACGAATGTCCTTCTGCGTGATGATCTTGTCCGCCAGGCCGTCAATCTCGTCACGCTGCGTCGGCGTCCAACTGCGAAGCTGCTCCATGCCCTTTAGAAGGCCGAGCCGGAGGACTTGCGTATTTTCGCCCACCCCGACGAGGCTTGTCGAATTCTTGCCCGCCGTCACCACATCGCCGGCCGCAAGCTCAAACGTCTTCCCCGCATTATCCTTGAATTCGGCCGTGCCGCGAATGACGCGATAGATAACAACCTCGCCTTTCGCGAAAGAGGCGGCGTCCACTGTGGCCGAGCTGCTCTTCGGCAACAGCGACTGGCCGCGTGGGTCGGTTGCGATGATGTGGCCGGTGACGAGATGACCACTCGGAACCTCGATTCCGATATCACGCACATAAACGGGCGTGGCCGATTTGATGACACTATCAGCCAGCGGCTTGAACAGTGCATCCAGCGCCAGCGGATCCTGAAGCCAGAAGCCTGCATGGGCAGGGCGATCATGCAGCGGGTGGGTCCAGGCCACACGCGGCGTTTCGGCTTCGTTGATCTGATCCGGACCCACGATCGTCGGGTTAGGGAAGGTCGTCGGATCGGTGATGAAGGCTTCGATAAACTTGCCGGAGTAGCCCATGGAAAACGGATCCGGCACCACCGTCTGCGGCGTCTTCAGGTTCTCTTCGGTGGACAAACCCGACCAGGTGTAAAACAGCTGGCGATGCACGATCGCGCTTTGCAGCATCACCGCGCCAGGGCCGACGTAGTAAAAACGGCCATCGTAATCGAAAGTGAACATACCCGACGTGACCAGCACGAGCTGGAAACCGCCGGGCGGAAGGTGAAGGTGGAAATCGGTGGGGCCGGTATCTTCGCGGTAGATCGGCAGGTTGGTCGCGACCTCATGGAGGAGGAAGGTCTCGTTGTTGGCATGAAAGCCTTCGTTGGCGCGGCTATAGAGTGCCTGCGGGCGATACGTCGCCTCGTAGGTCGTATCCTTGTGGCGATCAATGGCGATGAAATCCTGATGATTGAGGCGGAGCGGATCGCCGTTCGGGCGGGTCAGGCCGGGCCATTTGAGATCGACCGCAGCATGCACATTCATGGCATCCTCCAATCCAGACGGGGCGCTTGGCCCAATTGCTTCTGCAATGCACCATGCGAATTTCACGCCAGCCGGTTGGAGCGGGGTTTTGATACCAGACAGCGCGGGAAACGCTGTATTTCAGGCCTGATTGGCCTGATCGCCCGCCGGATGGCGGCAACCTCTGGATACTAGTTGAGCAAGCCCTGCCCGATCCGTGGGCCGATTAAACTACGCGAGCCGCACACGCCGCCGTCACCCTGAGGTGCTCGGGCGATCCGGAGCACGGAGTGCTCGACAAGCGAAGAAGCGCCCGAGCCTCGAAGGATGCATGCTTGGCTCGGGCCGCCGTGGCACGCCGTCGTCCTTCGAGGCTCGCCAAGAGGCGAGCGCCTCAGGATGACGGCTACTGAGACTTCGCCAGCCTAATACTCCACCTCGAGCTCTTCGATGTCCTCGTGCTCGTCCTTTGCCGCGGCGACCCATTCCTGCATTTCCGGCAGCGCCATCACCATGCTGGCATAGGCGGCGAGCTGCGGGTCGAGCTTGACGTCGTAGGTCATGAAGCGCGTCACCACCGGCGCGTACATGGCGTCGGCCATGCTGCGCTGACCGAACAGGAACGGGCCGCCGGACTTCGCCAGGCACTCGCGCCAGATCGTGCAGATGCGGTCGATATCCGACTGCGCCCGCGACCAGATCTTGAAATTCGGGAAGTGGCCCTTGAGGTTGACCGGCAAGGAGGCCCGCAGCGTCGTGAAGCCGGAATGGATCTCGCCGGAGATCGAGCGGCAATGCGCCCGCAGGATGCGATCCTGCGGCAACAGGCCCGCTTCCGGCATGATCTCGTTGAGATATTCGGCGATCGCCAGGGTGTCCCAGACCACGGCGCCTTCGTGCCGCAGGCACGGCACCAGGATCGACGACGACAGCAGCAGGATTTCGGCCTTGGCCGAGGCATCGTCCGGCGCGGTGATGATCTCGTCGAATTCCAGCCCGGAGAATTTGGTCAGCAGCCAGCCCCGCAACGACCACGACGAGTAGTTTTTACTGCTGAGTGTCAGTGTCGCCTTGGCCATGGCTCTCTCCTTACGCCCGAATTACGCCCGAACCGGACAGCTCGCGAACGAGGCAACCCCGGTTGGCTGCACATTGCTTGTGCTGCTCGCATTTTATTCAGCAAACCACGTGCCAGTTTTATGGGACCGTTTGACTCCGTGCTGGCTTCGATATTGCATAGCAATAAAGCAGGGACGTATCCGGATGATGTCGATGATGTATCAGGCCTACCAGAATCACATGGATCTGACGGCGCCGTGGCGCACCGGGGCAGCATCTGCCCTGAAATACCTCAACCTCATTCCAGCTGGCACCTCCGAAAAGCTGTTCGGCCGCCTCTCCGCCGCGCTCGAGCTGATCTCGCGCACTGCCCTCACCTATAAGCGGCCCGACTTCGCCATTGGCAAGGTCATGGTCGGCAACAGGGAGCTGGAAGTCACCGAGGAAGTGGTGTTCGCGACCCCGTTCGGCTCGCTGCTGCACTTCAAGAAAGAGAATTCGCCGGCGCAGCCGCGCATGCTGCTGGTAGCGCCGATGTCCGGCCATTTCGCGACGCTGCTGCGCGGCACCGTGAAGACGCTGCTTCAGGATCATGACGTTTATATCACCGATTGGCACAATCCGCGCGACATTCCGCTCGACCAGGGCAAATTCGGTCTCGACGAATATACCGAGCACCTCATCACCTTCATGAATGAACTCGGCCCACGCTCGCACATGGTCGCGATCTGCCAGCCGTCGGTGTCCGCGCTCGCCGCCGCCGCGATCATGTCGGAGGACAATCACCCGGCGCGACCGGCGAGCCTGACGCTGATGGCCGGCCCGATCGACACGCGAATTCAGCCGACCAAGGTCAACGACTTCGCCAAGAGCAAGCCGCTGAAGTGGTTTGAGGAGAACCTGATCAACTACGTGCCATTCCAGTGCAAGGGCGCGTTCCGGCAGGTCTATCCCGGCTTCATCCAACTCACGGCCTTCGTCTCGATGAATCTGGAGCGCCACATCAAGTCGCATGTCGATCTCGCCGATCATCTCGCCAAGGGCGAGACCGAGAAGGCCGATGTGATCAAGACATTCTATGACGAGTATTTCGCTGTCATGGATCTGCCGGCGGAGTTCTACATCGAGACCATCCGCGACGTGTTTCAGGAACATCTGTTGCCGCAGGGCAAATTGACCTATCGCGGCCGCCCCGTGAACCCGGCCTCGATCAGGCGCATGGGCCTGATGACGGT